>JBBQIT010000060.1:0-12149 GCA_038325205.1 Bdellovibrionota bacterium | reverse complement strand
AATACCAGCGCTCAATTGAGCATTCGGTACAATATCGGATCGGTCACGGGAGTTCCGTTACCAATCGTATTTCCTCGCGGAATGCGCATTGATCCGGCGGATGCGGCGTCTATGTTTCAAAAAACATATGACAACAATCTGCTCGTCGCTTCCTGCGGCGGTTCCACGGTATACGGTATCAACATGACGTTCTCGGCCCTTCGCTCGAACTCTCACGAGTTCTTGATCGGTGGCCTTGACTCAGTCGATGCCAACTTCGTACAGAGAGTAATCTTAATCCCTCAGTGGAGACTTTGCGGCCGCTGAGATTAGAGCTACTTTCAAGAGAGGGCCGCGGAGCAATCCGCGGCCTTTGTCTTTTTTGAGGCGCCGTGCTACCTACGACCATGGCTTATTGGTTGATGAAGACGGAACCCGAAACCTTTTCCTTTGATGATTTGGTCAAAGCCCCTAACCGGACTACTTTCTGGGAGGGCGTTCGAAATTACCAAGCCCGAAATTTAATGAGAGATGACTTTAAGTTGGGAGATCTCGTTTTTATTTACCATAGCAACACGGACGATCCCTCCGTTATGGGCGTGGCTGAAGTGGTAAAAACCGGTTATCCCGATGACAGTGCCTTAGACCCCAAAAGCGAGTATTTTGATGAACGAGCCAAGGCGAAAGGGCAATCTCCTTGGGTGATGGTTGATGTTAGAGCGGTCCAACGGATGAAGATCCCCGTCACTCGGACGCTATTGAGAGAAGAGACCTCGTTAAAAGATATGATGGTATTGAAAAATGGTTCCCGCCTTTCCGTTCAGCCGGTTACTCCCGCCGAATTTAAGAAAGTCGTTTCTTTAGGAAAACCAGAAAAGTTATAAAAGGCCTGGGAAGTTCTGCGCGATAAAGTCAAACGCTGTCCCTACTTGGTAAAATTCAAGACCTGCTACAGGATTTAATACCTGTTGGCCGCGATTACCCACGTAAGTGAACGAGTTGTAAGTCGTAGGATCGGTCAATCCGATACCCCAGTGGTAGACACCAAACTTAATATTATAATTGCTGGCCGACGTAATTAAGGAGCCGCTATTACCGTGAATCGGATCCTGATTACAGTTATCCATGATGATATGGTAGTTCGCGTTTACTTGATTGGAAGAAATGGGCGTTCCTGAACCGTTGTTGTAGCCAACCACGTGCGGAATCGTTCGCGAAGCTAGACAAGTTTTCGGGTTAAAGATCATCCCCGCATGCTGATTATATTGGGCGTAGACGTTGGGGTAGTTGCTAATGGGGTCAAAACTCCAAATCGTTACTTGAGTCGTTTGCGGCTGGGGCGAGTTGATTCCCCCGATGCTACCGATTTGATCCCCAGACGTCGCCCACTGATTAGCGGCAACCGTCGGAATATCTAAAATCGCAAAATCATAGTTTTGGCTACTTCCGACGTACCGGAACTGAGTAACTCCCGTCGAAATCTGCTGTCCCGCATTGTTGTAGAAGAGCACGTAGTAGTCGAGAGGATTACTGTCAGACTCTACGCAATGGGCGTTAGTCAAAATTCTTCCCGGAATAATGTGGGTCGCGGTGCAGTAAGAGACCGTTCCGTCTGCCAAGAAAGCTAAGATGACTCCAACCGGAGATCCGCCAGTCGGGACCCTGGGAGCTACGAGCTGGTTACTTTGATTCAAAACAGGAAACTGCTGAATGAACTGTACTCGGGTGGTATTGCTACCCAAGGCATAGGAAGGAACGTCTCTATTGACTCGGGCATTATTTCTTCCACACGCGGATAAAGAGGCTAGGACGAGCATAGCAAAGCTCGCATTCAAAATGAGCGTTCTCAAGCGTAACCGCATGTTAACTCCGATATCCTTCCTTTACGAAACCAACTATTAAGAGAGCAAAAAGCGTGCACCTTTCTGCCACCCGTCCTACGCACAGAAATGGAATGTGTTCTTCATGGATGCAGGCGACGAGACAAAAAGTGGTACCGATGTGTTTGCGCATACGACGTATTCGATAAGGATTCGCCCTACGATTGGGATTTATTCACTTTGGAGAAGTGAGGGATCTATTGGGAGAGGTGTTTTATCGGAATCCCACCCGCACTCGTAAACCGGGATGGGCTCTAAGAAATTTGCCGGGCTTCGTTGCGAATAGGCTGGTAATCTCCAGCCCTTCAAATTGGCCACTAACTTTTGCACAGCCTCTCGGCCCGGTTTTTGGGAAAGCTTATTCATAATTCCGTTAGTCTGGGTGACCTGTAATTTGCATCGCTTTTCCTTAGAAATATCGACCATGAAACTCCAGGAAGGAGGGGGAACTCGGTCGCGAAACACTTTTAAGATATTTTTGTCTCGCTCTGGAAGGGAGGAATATGTCCAGGGCGCCTCATCTGACTGTAACGCGTTTTCGGACTTTTCTTCGGGCGCCACTACAAGCACCGACACGAACGCAGGGTATTTTTGCATATTATCTAAGATTGACTGCTGAGACTTTTCGACCGAAGTAATAAAGTTTTCTCGAGTCATTGGGCTGATAGGAACCGCGAAGTCTCCCTGCTCCTTGAAAGTGTCTAATACCACCTTAGCCACTGCCGCATTTTTCTTCGAATATAAGACGTAGGTAATTTCTCGTTTGGAATCGTCCCAAAGTCCTGAGTTACCCGAAGATTTCTGCTTGGAAGCGCCTTTTCCTTTTTTGCCGCCCCCGTCGTCATTCCCGTCTGGTTCCGAGATTACTATTTTGGAGTTTTGGTCGTTACCCACTCCGCCGGGGCTACCGATTACTACAGACCTATCCTCGGGCTGTTGACCCATGAGAGATTGGTGGCTGGTCGCCAGAGCGAAAGTGGCGCCCAGGAAGTGGAAAACTATCCAGGCGATCTTCATACCAGATGGATTTGCAATCCAAGGACCAAATCGTGAGGCACTGACGTCTCCAAGAATTCGCAAGGAAGTGTCAAATGCCCAGAGAATACTCTTTAGCGAACGCCAGATGAATTTCAGCTAATAGCATTCACCAATCTAAGACTTTCGCGAGAATACGACTATTGCTTTCACAGTTTCGGCGAGTGTGTCCTAGACAAAAAAATGGATCGCAACTTGCGATACCTAAAGTGGCAAGAGGTGCGTATGAAAAAGATCGCGTTTCTTGTTTTCGTTTTGGTAGTCCCTCTTTTTTTTACCTATCTAATGACTTGCCACTCTCCTCAAAAAACGAGTGCTACCGAAGTCGGAGAAAAAGTAGTGACCACTGGCCCTGAAAAGGAGGAGGAGTCTTCACGATCTCCAACGAACCTTGTGGAAAAGCCAGAGGTCTCACTCATTGATACTACTACCGCCGAATCCGACGCCTTGGCGGGCGTTCGGGAAAAGCTAGATCGAGAGCGGGAGAAACTGATTCGATTTAGGCTGGTCCAGCATCATGATGGGAATAGCGTTTTTAGCTATGCCGAGTACCTCTTTTCGAGTGGACGCTTTTCCGAAGTAAGTGACGTTCTGGAAGAATGCCTGGCCGGTAAGGGATGCAAGAATAGAGGAGAAATTCTCAAGAAAGGGTTGAAGAAGGTCCTAGCTTCCACTTCCGAGCAAGCACGCAACGAAATCCAAAGTTCTACGTTGTTCGATCTTTTTGACGTTCACGATCCGGATGGATTTGATGGCTCGACCTTTCTCAATTATAAGCTCATTCCGATGTTACTTATCCCGCCGCTTAGCGCAAATGATAGGGAGCAACTAGAGAGGGAAAACGTTCAGCTGGGAAATGATTATGAAAGTGAGGGAGAGAATGCCGAGGCGGAAAGGTTGTACGGCCTGGCGCTGGAAGAGTTTCGAGAGTCCCCGGTGGCGAACGCGCAATATGTTAGGTTTCTCATTCGACAAGGACGCATGACCGAAGCCCTCGAGAGGGTCGCGGAAGCGACACGAGCCACGCCTGCACTCCAAAATGATCCCCAATGGCTCGTGATCTCCCAAGTGCTAGCGGTTTCTAACGGGTTGCCTTCTTCTGAAGTTGAGTTTCGAATCGAGCAAATCGTATCAGGTAGGAACATCTAAGTTTACTCTGTGTTGCCGAGTAGCGTTATCGAATGACGTTCTTCCATTTCAAAGTCGGCATTCGTTTGTCATAATGCCTCCACTGGGGGCCTTCTTGCGTTCAATATCCATACTTTTATTAATGCTGTGTGTAGTGCCGCTCTTCGCTGAGACGGTAGATGACCCGACCCCTAATACTCTGTCGCCGGCTCAATCGCTCTCGGAAGAAGATGTGGCCACCGAAGCCCAACGCCTACGCGAAGAGTTTCAAAAGAATCGTTCGCAAAAACGAGAAGCGGAAAGCCCGGTCAGTTTAGAATCCAAAGATCTCGATCTCTCGCATTGGGGACCCGTGCATCCTTTGTCGGGCATCAACTCTTTGTGGAGTAGCATTCGTACCGATGGCGAAGCGGATTCGTTTGCGATGCGGGGAGTGGACGCCGAACAAGGAAGGGGAATCGCTTTTACCTTAGACGGCGTTCCGCTAAACCAAGCGGATCATGTTCGATCGCAAGGGTATACCGATCTCCATTTCATCATTCCCGAACTTGTCGAAAGAGTGGATGTCTTAAGGGGCTCGTCCCAACCTTCTAGAGGAGATTTTGCGGCAGTGGGTTCGGTCGATGTTATCTCCCGTCGTTCGCTTCCCGAGAACTTGGCGTTATTGGGTACTGGAATGGCTAGCACGCTTCGTGGAGTGGCTATTGCTTCAGTAGGCGGAGACTTCAGACCTTTGATTGGAGCAGAATTCTACTCTTCCGCAGGGCCCTACCAAAATCCCCAGGGATTAAAGCGCTATAATTTATTCACTCGAGTTACCCACACGTTTGATTCGGCAACCGAGCTCTCCTTTACCTTTCTAGGACATTCCTCAGATTGGAAATCCTCCGGCGCACTGCCCGCGCGGACTCAAGGGGCTGGTGGTCTAGGATCTTTGGATAGTTTAGATCCTTCGCAAGGGGGAACCTCTCGACGTTATAGCGGCGTGGCCCGCCTAAGTGCGAACACCGGTCGAGATCAAACACTGTCGGTGACCGCTTACGTTACCCGCTCAGAGTTCACTATTTTTTCTAACGAAACCTTTTTTAATACTGACCCCTTGCGAGGGGACGAACGTGAGGGGTTAGATCGCAGAACTACTATCGGAGCGAATGGTTCTTACCGTATCGATCAAAGAAAAAGTGAGATTGGCTTCGATACCTTTTTGGGCGTGGGACTTCAAGGGGACTTCATTAACCGCAATGTTTACGCCGATGCCGCTCGAACTAGAATTTCAGGTCTAGCGGATGACAAAATCCAAACGAAAAATCTCTCTGCTTCTGCGGAACAGGATATCTATTGGACCAAATGGCTGAAGAGTGTGGCTTCGGTTCGCGCCGAATATCTTTCTTTTAATCTAGAAGGGGGCGCTCCTACTACGACTCATGCGACCGCTTTGAATGGCACCCAAGGCGCTTTTGTATTAGCTCCCAAAACGGCCATCGTCGTGAGTGCTTCCAAGACATTGGACGTCTACGTTCGCACCGGATTGTCTTACCAATCGAACGATGCCAAAGGCGTCTTACTGACGGGAACGCAGGATCATTTTCTCACCCGAATCTCCGGCTATGAAGGTGGGTTGCATGGTCGAACCGACGCTTTGGATTGGGAGATTACGGGATTCTCTTTGGGAATAGACCGCCAGGTAAACTTCGATCCGCTTTATGAATCGGCTACAGAAGTGGGAGCGAGCAGCCGCTTGGGAGTTGACGCTAGAATCCGTTACGCCGTCTTAGATTGGCTTAGCATTGAAGCGGCTATGACTTTAACCAGAGCAAAAATGGATAACGCAGCTAGCGGAAACGACGCTGTCCCCTTAGCTCCCACTCGCACAGCAAGCGCTGCCTTGATAGCCAAACATCCCAAAGGATATTTTGGTCGTTTTGGAATGACTCAAATTGCCGATCGCCCGGCGACGATGGATCGAACGCTAACGGCAACGGGCTTTATGCGATTCGATGCGATGTTGGGATATCGCACGAAGTCTTTTGAGATCTCGCTTGCTGCGCTCAATCTTTTTAATACCAATTGGGGAGAGCTTCAATCCGTTGGGATTTCTAAGTTAAGCAATGAAACGGTAGCCGTTCAGGATGTGAATTTCATTTCTGGAACGCCCTTCAACCTTCAAGCGTCGGCGACGATTTTCTTTTAAATAAGATCGTGTAGTTTTTCGTGAAGCGATTTTAGCTCTGAAAAACCTTCGTAGTGGCGAGCGAGACCAGCAAGATAGTCGCTCTCGGTCTTTCGTCCTAATCGCACATCGTGTGCCATTGAATTTTCATTGTCTTTGGTCTTTTCGATAAGCGCTATGAGTTTTTCAAGTAGCGTTTGAGGCCCTTCGTGCCACGATCCCCAATGAGTCTCTCCGAGAGCATAAGCTTCACGAAACACGAGCTCGAGGTGCGCCCGCCCCTTTAGAATATCTGCGTTCGTGGGAGCTCTCTCGGTTCCTGCTAAAGTATTGATGACGGTGTTGAATAACCATTTCGTTCTCCCTAAAGAGATGGCATCCGATTCCCAATGAAAAAGATTAGGCGCCGCCTCAAGCAGGGCTTTTTCGCCTGGCACGGGAGAATCCGCTAGCGGAACTAAGGGGCCCCAATGAATGGTGGCCAGCGGATTTTTGAGCGAAAAAAGACTTTCTCCTAATCGGGTTACCGCAAGATTGGTTGTGCCCCAACGAAAGCGTCGCTCGGGAAACTCTTTAGCTAAATCTCTTAAATCGCCATCGATCGCACCATTACCGACACTAACAATGGGAATCGATGGAGGGAGATTGGGGAGATGTTGAGAGAGGGAATCTCTCAGGTGATATGCTTTTACGGCGACAAAAATAGCGACCGCTTCTTGAAGCTGATTTGCAGTGAGTTCGGGTAGTGAAAGGGTAAGCGTGCCTCGGGGAGTATTTTCTACTGTTGCCCTAACAGCTTTAGCGCCTTCTCGACCAAGAAACCGGGGAATCATTCCCAACAATTGAAGATGGGCTGCGATTCCCGTGCCTAAAGCTCCGTTGCCTATAATGAGATAAACTCGTCTTTCCACGCGGACAAGCTACCTTAAAAAGGGGCCGGTGCCCATAGGGCCCCGGATCCATCAATTTTTCGCCCTACTTCGCAGAAGCATGTTTGGCAGAGGTGACCGTACCCGTAACGGTTTTCGTTCCCGTTCCACACTCGTTGGTTACTTTCAACGTGTAGGTGGTCGTTTGCGCCGGAGTTGCGAGTGGCGACGAGACCGTGGGATTGTCGAGACTGACTTCTGGAGTCCATTGATAGGTTTGTCCAGGGATCGACATATCTCCAATAAATACCGATTGGCCGAGCTTGATCTTTTTATCGGCTCCAGTGAACGGAATCGGTTGTGGAGAGCAGGCAGGCTTGTAGTTTACAAACGTAGTCTGTTCACCTACGCGATTAGTCTTATACTTAATTCTCATGTAACCCTGCTCACCCCAGGACGCGCCCCAGCTGTTTCTCAGGATCCAGTATTGGCTGGTATCATTGTATCCGACGAGCGCTACGAGATGGTTGGTTTGCCCTCCATCGTTAGCGTTGTAGATGCCGCCGCTATAAGCTTGAAAGCTATTGGTTGCAGACACCGTTACCGCAACTGGACCGTAGTCGTGAATGGCCTGCTTGATCTGATCGTTTGTGGGGTAAGTATTTTCTGAGCCTCCGACGTAGGCCCAACTCTGAATGGTGCCGGTGTATTTTAAACTCGACTTGCACGAGCTGTCTTGCGCTGTATAGGGGAAGTCGGCAGTGAGGGCTGCCCCTGGTTTTACGTGATAGTCGTGAGCGAAGTAACCACCGCTACATCCCCAACCGTCGGTGTTACAAGAGACCAATTGCTGTTCGCTTAGGTTTTTCACCACATTGTCGCGAATCTTGATCAAGTTTTCGAAAACAGCGACGGTTCCAAAGGCCCAGCAGCTGCCACAACTTTTTTGATTTTTGATCGGAGTTAAACCACCTGCTTCATCTCGCCAGTCCCAAGTGGTGGGAACGCGAGTGATACTGGGGTTAACAAAAGTGGCCCCTTTTTTCCAATCCTCGGGAACTTTCAAACCGGTGACATTTTCGATCGGATACTCCATCACCGGACTGTAGGCGATAGTGAACGTCCATCCGTTACGGGTACTTTGTTTGCGTAACGCTTCCAATTTCGCCATCGCTTCAGGGGAAGGTGTGACGGCATTGGCCGCCCAAGAAGTTAAAAGCCATGCAATACAGACAATGCGACTGAAGGCTCTCATTGTGTTCTCCGGAAAAAGGTTTTTGGATGGAAAGATATTCTAAAGAGCGTCTTAGAAATAAGGGCTGAAAGCCGTGTGCTCTTTAGTCTCTGTATCTATAGAATGACAGGTCTCTATAGTTACATCGGGTTTCGAGCGTTTTTTTTGAAACATTTGTTAAAGGGCACCTTTTTGTGCGAAAATCACCGCCATGCAGCAATCAAAGAAAGACCCTCAGTCGTCTCAGTATCCCGTGATCGAACCGTATCTTACGGGGATGCTTAAAGTCTCAGACGTTCACGAAATCTATTTTGAAGAGTCGGGAAATCCCCAAGGGAAGCCCACGGTATTCGTTCACGGCGGCCCCGGCGGAGGGTGTGACACAAAGCATCGGAGATTCTTTGACCCGGATAAGTATCGGATTATTCTTTTTGATCAGCGGGGCTGTGGCAAAAGTTTGCCCCATGCTTGTCTTGAGCAAAATACGACGTGGGATCTCGTCGCGGACATGGAAAAACTGCGCAATCATTTGAGGATACCAAAGTGGCAGGTGTTTGGAGGATCGTGGGGAAGCACTTTAGCTTTAGCGTACGCCGAAACCCATCCTTCGGTCGTCACCGAGCTGGTCCTTCGGGGTATCTTTTTATTGCGAAAAAAGGAAATCGATTGGTTTTACCAAGAGGGAGCGAGCCAAATCTTTCCTGATTCTTGGGAGCCCTACATCAATCACATTCCTGTGGAAGAGAGAAAGGATTTGGTGGCGGCCTACTACCGCAGACTGACTTCTCCCGATAAAAATGTGCAGTTGGAAGCGGCGCGGATTTGGAGTCAGTGGGAGGGAAGCACGAGTAAACTCTTTCCTGATACCAAATTTATCGATGACTACGGCCGTGCCGATTTCGCGATAGCGTTTGCAAGAATCGAATGCCACTACTTTGTGAACAAGGGCTTCTTCGAAGTAGATGATCAGTTACTTCGTGATGTAGGCAAGATTCGCCACATCCCGACGGTCATTGTCCAAGGTAGATATGACGTTGTTTGTCCCATGGATAGCGCTTGGGCGCTTCACCGAGCTTGGCCAGAAGCCGAGTTAATGGTGATTCCCGATGCAGGACATTCGGCTTTTGAGCCGGGAATATGTCGCGCTCTCGTTGGCTGTGCCGACAGATTCGCGTTACTTTAATTGGGAATTAGGTTGGTCTTTAGCGGTGAGCGATTTTTCGAGCCGTTGAATCTTTTCTAGGACGTGAGTGCGCTGTTTTTCACTTAGGGTGCTTAGAATTCCTTCGCACATTTCTTTTTTATACTTTTGCACACAATGAAGAGTGACTTTGGCTTCGGTCATATCGGCAGTCGTTCGGCTCGTCACAATCAGAGTGACGACGGTGAAAGCTAGGAAACACAAACCCGCCGATACTCCTTTTAGAATAAGCGTCTTTAGGCGATTGAGCGCTAGGCTTTGGTGTAAGCAAACGACGGCTACCGCGAGAGCAAATAGCCAAGCAAGGGGACGTCCCGCAGCGGTTACCAAAACTGGCAGCAATCCAGGTTTGATTTCAAATCCATTGACTGTTCCCGTAAGAAAAATCACCAAGGGGAACCACAGGGAGCCGCCGAGAATTAAAGTCGTGGGATCTAAATCCGCCCAATGCAAATTGGTGCTTCCGTGAATCGTTGGTTGCTTCATGCGTTCCAGCAACACGTTAAATTCTCGGCACATCTGACGCCGCTTCACCACACCGCTATATCCGGTGGGCTCGATCTTCAGCTGTTTCGGCATGAAGAACAGAGATAGCGCGCGAATGAGGAAGCTAGGTTCGATCCAAGCGGACATCGTGACATGTCCTTCTTCCTGGCGAACGTCGAAGTTAGTAACAAAAAGAGCGCCCGTGTACCCCTTTTGGTAGAGGCGTCGTTTGCCCTTTAGTGCGATAAGGTGAAAGCTATTTTCGGTCGCCCAATGTTCGATGATCGACCAAACGTCGGATCGAACGGAAAAGCTGCGGGTCCAGTGCTTGTCCCGATTATAGGACTCCTCCTGAATTCGCCCTCTTTTCTTCTGGCGTGAATTCCAAAAACCGCTTCCCATTCAAGGCTCTCCGTTCGCAGGGGTGTGCCTACTACCTCCTTGGCTTATCGGATGTTTTTTGACTTTTCCTGACTAAGAGATAGTGTGCGACCGGGTTAAATGGCGCGATGCGTCCAAATGCTAATGAGGCCAAAATGCTGTTCGTGATTCACTATAAGCCCAAGAAGGCAGACTTTATTAACACAGCGACGGAGCTGGATATGCAGGCCGTAGGCGGCCATTTTAGTTACCTGCAAGGGCTATTTACGCAGGGAAAGTTGAAGCTGGCTGGCCGGCGAGTCGATGGCGATTTTGGAATTGCCGTCCTCGAAGGGGTCGACTTCGCAGAGGCCGAGCGCATTCTTCAAAATGATCCGGTCATCATAGCCGGTGTATTTCAGGGAACCGTCGGGGAGTTCAAAATACCGCTAGAAAGACTCTCTACGAATTAGGCAGCCCGTTGTGCGGCCCTAAATCGCGCCTGGGTACGTCTTCCCACCAAGAGTCACCAATCTGTTCTTTGCGACTCGGATTGAGGGGATAGAAGACTTTGTTTTCTTTCTTAGAAGCTTCGCCAACGACCAAAAGTCTCACGTCAGATGAAGTGTTGTTGATGACGGTATGAGAGATCCCGGTTCCCGCAGGAAAGCCGATAGCATCCCCCGGACTAAGATCGTGCAAATGACCGTCAATCCAGACTTGAGGATTGCCCTCTAATACATATACAAACTCTTCTTCTTTTTCTTCTGCGTGAGGCCACGACGTTCGCCTTCCAGGAGGAAGCAACTCGTGATGAATCCCGATGCGAGTGAGCCCAAGTTGTTTTCCAATCGGCGACCCGATGCTGAGTTTTTCATCGCTACCGCGATAATAGCCAGCCTCAGCCTCTTGGAGTTCCGAATAGTGCTTAATAAAATCTGGTCTTTCCATTCCTGAGACATACACCTCGCTCTGCGGTTCGAAAAGGATTCTTCTGTCAATAAGGTGGAGGGACTGATTTCTCTCTGGTAACCACAGCGTTATTCCTTAGGAAGTAATTTGAATGCTGAAACTTGTGATGAGCCGAGCAAAGCGTGCTTAGATTGTCGGTGGTGCTAAGTCCTCCATGGGCGACCTGCTTTTGATGATGCGATTCTACCCATCGGGTGTTTTGGCATTGTTGTTGGTTGGGGTAGCGATACTGACACTGCCTTTGGTCTCTTAGGTTCACTGAGTGAGTGACTTGGGCTGAGGTAGCGCGTCCGGGTTTTATGGGGGAAACGATTCTGTCTGAACCTAAATTTCTTTCAGCCTTTTTGATGGGGTCGTGCTTATCTAGGTAGGCCTTGGTTAAAAAATCTAAAGCAGCCTCGATTGAAATATTTTTCTTTTCCTTTTGAGACAGTAAGTCACAGACTCTTTTAAGTTTAGCTTCGAGGTCAGTAGATATCCCTACTTCCAATCGCGACCGATTTTTAGTGATGGGCTTAATTCTAGTTTTGGCTTCTTGTTCGGGAAATTGCGTTACGATCTTTCTTCTTAGGTCATTCTGGGAAAGCGTACACGCCTTCCCCAGCCATTCCTTTTTATTTTCAGGGGTGATAACGGAAACAATCCGCCTGGCATTGGATAGGTGAAGGTCTCCTTTATCTATTAGGGTCTTAATCTCAGGCACTACGGCAATGGTCTTAGCCACAGCGCACAAAGCATAAGTGTCGTTCTCCGAGAGCGTAAGCCAAATCATGCAGTAGTCTTTTAGGGTGGCGTAACCAAACTGCTGATAAATTTTATGGCGATCGATGTGAAC
>JBBQIT010000059.1:0-12255 GCA_038325205.1 Bdellovibrionota bacterium | reverse complement strand
ACAGGTGATGCTGTGGTCGGCATGGAGATCATCGCACCTACGGCCGTTGGACCGCAAATTCTGACCGTTACCGAGAAGGGTTACGGCAAGAGAACGCCCACCGAAGAATATCGAGTCCAAGGGCGCGGCGGATCGGGAATTATGACGATGCGTATCACGGACAAGAATGGTCCTGTGGTCGCGGTTCGCCAAGTCGTGGACGCCGATGAAATTATTATCGCCAGCAACCAAGGCAAAGTGATTCGAACGCGAGTCTCTGAGATCTCTGAAGTAGGCCGTGTGGCTCAAGGGGTTCGTCTCATCCATTTGGAGGACGGCGAATCCGTCGGAGCCGTGGCTAAGATCGTCGAGAAGGACGAAGATGCCGGCGAATCCAAAGACGATGATTCGGCGACTCCACCGCCGGGAACTCCGTCAGGAAATGCGTAAAAACGCCCTTCTGTTTCTAGTATTACTTTCGTCCCTTTTTCTCTTCGGTTGCACCGAGCGCCGACAAATGCGCTTTATGGAGCAGGCTGAAGAGGAACTCTCTCGGGGACATGCTACAGAAGCCTCCGAGCTACTACGAAAATCAGTAGCACTTAACCCCGAAAGTAAAACCGCAGTACGCGCGATCTATAAGCTGGGTTTCACTTTAGAGTCCTACTTGAAGGACTACGAAGGGGCTTTGTTCAACTACCAAGAGTTTATTCGCCTTAGTCAGGACAGAGTTAGTATCTATGAAGTGCAAAAGAGGATCGCGAATCTCTACTATGAACAGCTTCACGATCCCGATAAAGCCATCTCCGCTTACAAAAAAATTCTCACCTTTAGTCCGGATAGTCTTGAAGCGGACAACTTCCAATATAAAATCGCCCAGTCTTTCTACCAGCAAAACAATTTCGAACAGGCTCGACTGGAGTACCAAACGCTTTTAGAAAAATATCCGAAGAGCCAGCTAAACGCTCGCGCGCGCTATGAGATAGGAAATACCTATTACATGGAAGGAAAGTACGACATTGGACTGGAAGCGCTTAAACAAGTGTTGCGACACAATCCTCAAAGTGAGTGGGCAACAGAAGCTCAGTTTCTGATGGCGGAAAGTTTAGATCGGCAAGAAAAACTGCAAGCCGCTCTGCAGACCTACGAAAACATCCAAGGTCGCTATTCCTCAGCTGAAATTCTTAACTCAAGAATCGCAGAGATTAAAAAGCGAATGAAAGCGGCCCCGAAATGAAATTAGATCTCAAACTAATGCGTTTTTCGGCCGCGATGAGTAGTGCCGTGATGATGATGGGGGTAATCGTTTTTGGTGGATACTGGGTGGGAAATAGAATGGATCAGTCTTTCCACACCTCACCGCTATTCGCGATAGTCTTGCTTCTCGTCGGTATTATTATAGGGCTTTTTTGGATCTTGTACGTCGCTAACCGGACGAAGCCGTAACTTTTTCTTCCTCTAGAACTTCTGGTAGAATTATTCGATGCGGCCGCGCTTAGTTTTGCTAGGATGGTGTTTGGTTAATTTTTTTCTGCCACTCACGGCTCAATCCGCTCATGATCCCGCCCAGGTGCCCAATAACTCCCGGCAAGCGCCGGCCCCGACGGCCAAGCCAGCCTACATAGGCTCATTGCCTTTCGCTCTGTTGGCCGGCCACAAAGTGGAGGAGGATGATCCTGGGGTACATAACTTTTCATTTTTCCATCCCAATGAATTTTTCGGACATCTCTTTGAAACCCAATTCGCGGAAAAAGGAGCCCTTATCACTGTGGGTACCTTTCGTGGATTGAATAATGCCTCTAAGGGAAACGTCTCTCACCTTGTGCTTTTCGACTACAACCGAGGAATCAAACTTTTTAATCTGATCAACCTTCAGCTCGTGGCCATGGCCAAAGATCGCTGGGAGTATATGAGTTTGATGCTCACGGGAGAGAGAAATGAAGCCCTTATCGAACGGGCTCGTAAAGCCAAAAACTTCGACCCCGCGGAGTTCATTCATTTGCTAACCAAAGACCTCGATGAAAGGGGCTCAGAAAACTATGTGAAGAAGGTTTCTTTCGCCACGGGGATAAAAATTAGCGACAAGTGGAAAACGTCGGGCGTGAAGCTTCCCGAAGCAAAAGACTGGTTTGATCTCGATAACGGAGAGAACAAAATAGACCCCCTCGAATACTACCTCTATAGGGAAATGAACAAGGCGGCCAAATCCTATAAAGCGAATGGAACGATGGGGGAAACGATATTTGGAGATGACGCGAGATTTGAGACCATTCAAGGAATGGTTCGAAACGGAAAAGTGACTGTGGTTCAAGGAGATCTGTTTTCAAAAAAAGCTCTGGTCAGTATCGGGGAGGCGCTTCGAAAAGAAAACATTCCGCTGGCGGCAATTGACCTCTCGAACGTTCCCGGTGCGACGAACGACACGGATGTAACACCGAGCGAAGTGTGGGGGAAAATGAAGAGCGCGCTAGAAACCCTTCCGATCGGATCCAAGACGCGCCTTTTTATGACTACCCACTTCGACCTTTTCACTAGTCCCGAGCGCGCTAAAGCGAACGGGGTGGAAGTCCGGCATAATCTGCCCACGGACGACAGCTGGTATTACTATGCCTTTTCGCCTAAAGAACTCCCGGCGATTGACCAAATATTTCGATCACAGGATGGAGAGGATAAGTATCGTCGCTCCGACACCCTTGAAAGGAAGCTAGATCGCTTATTTGAACCTGATCCCGCTGACAAAACGGGCTACCAGCTACTTCGGTTACCGAAGAAGGGGAGCGGCGACGCCGTTCCCCGATGACAAACAGAAGTTAGGACTTTTTCGAAATCAGATAAACCCCGTCCCGAATGGGCAACATCGTCATATTAATATCCGTACGCGCCATTACCACTTCGTTAAACTTTTTCATGGCAATGCCGTTCTCGTCTTTGGGATCGGCATCCAAAATCTGTCCACTAAACAAAACGTTGTCACAAGCGATGATCCCCTTGGGAGACAAAAGCTCCAACGCCAGATTCAAATAGGTGGCGTAGCCAGGCTTATCGGCATCGATAAAAACAAAATCGAAAGGCCCTTTGAGTTTCTTAAAGGTCTCGCTGGCCGGCCCTAGAAGGGATGTGATTTTTGAACCGTGTGGACTTTTTGCCCAGAACTCTTTCGCAAGTTTATTGGTTTCAGGGTCGATGTCCAAAGTGACGACCTCGCCGTCTTTGGGGAGGTTTTCGGCCATCGCGAGGGCCGAGTAGCCGGTGTAGCATCCGACCTCTAACACCCGCTTGGCGCCCGTGGTCCGGATAAGAAAGCCCAGAAGGCTAGTGACCTGAGCCCCCGAAACCATCATCGACATGGGGACATTGGCTCGGGTGTAGTCGGCCAGGGCCTCACAATCTTGGGAGGGCACTGCGCTGTGTTGGACACAATAGTCGTTTATTGCTTCGTTTTGGAATTTCATGTCCTGGATTCTTACTCCGAGAGCCCTTTTGCGCAAGGGGGTGGGGGTAATTTTGTCCCCAACAAGTGTGTTGAAATCTTAGCGTAATGAAGGTAGAAATTCTTGCTTTAGAGGACGATTTTGGAACACCACGGACCTACAAGTTGGCTCTTGCAACTCCCTTTGTTGCCACACGACCCGATGTATTTACACGTCAACGCGGGTGTGGTTTTGTTCCTTTTCATTTCCGTCTTTTCCATCGTCTCCTATTTTCTGATTAAGGGGCGAGAAGAACACCACCTTATTCCCGAGCCAAGGTTCAGTATCGTAGGATTTGCCGATATTCTCATCGAAGCGACCTACAACATGATCCATGGGACTTTGGGGCACGATACGAAAAAGTATTTTCCCTTTGTCGCGTCCCTTTTCATTTTCATCCTTTTTGGAAATTTGATGGGGTTGATCCCCTTTTCCGCGGCACCCACTTCGGACCTCAATATGAGTCTTGCCCTCGGTGCCGCCACGTTTGTGTATTTCAATGTGATGGGCATCAAGGCCCATGGATTAAAAGGATATCTGGAGCATTACCTCATGGGCTTAGGGCTTGTGATTGGTCTTCCTGTCGCGATTTTGGAAATGATCTCGCATCTTTTGCGACCCCTCACTTTAGGGCTTCGCTTAGCTTTGAACCTCAAGATGGATCACACCATCGTTCATACATTTGCTGATTTAGTCGCTTGGCTCGTACCGGTTCCTCTATTGCTTTTCGGAATTGTTGTTTGTACGATACAGGCCTTTGTTTTTGCTACGTTGACAGCTGTCTATATTCAGTTGGCAACCGAGCATGAGTCACACTAGGTAGTTTTGTTGAGGAAGGCTCTTACAAAACTATCCTGAGGGCAGAGCCCGAAGGATCTCGACGAGAGATTGGTAGGTCGCAGGAGAAAAGATGAAAACGTTATCTAAATATTCATGGTTGTGGTTAGCCGGAGTGATTTTCCCGTGGGCGAGTTTCGCTAACGAAGCTGTAGCAGTTGCCACTGGCCCTGCCGGTCCATGGGGCGCGCCAGCCGCAGCTCTTGGAATCGCGCTTGCGGTAATCGCCGCAGCGACGGCTCAGGGTCGTATCGCCGCTTCCTACATGGAAGGTGCTTCGCGAAATCCCGGTGCTGAAAAAGTCATGAAGACCCAGCTCATCTTGAGCTTGGTGTTCGTCGAAACTTTAGTCATCTTCACGCTTGGTATTGTGGTGATGCTCGTTTTGAAGATTTGATCTTCGAACGTTTATTCAGCTCTTCGTGCTGACTAAAAACTTTAGATAGATATTTGCCGGTGTAGGAGTCTTCCCGCCGGCAAATGTCTTCTGGGGTCCCCTGAAATACAATCTTCCCACCCGCATTTCCGCCTTCGGGTCCCAGATCCACGATCTGATCTGCTTGTTTAATCACATCTAAATTGTGCTCGATTACAATGACGGTATTGCCTTGGTTTACAAGGCTATGGAGAATTTGAAGAAGTTTCTTTACGTCGTCAAAGTGAAGGCCAGTCGTAGGTTCATCGAGGATATAAATGGTTTTACCCGTCGCTCTTCGGTTGAGTTCCTTAGCGAGTTTAATTCGCTGGGCTTCGCCACCGGAAAGAGTGACAGCACTTTGGCCGACCTGAATATATCCCAACCCCACTTCTACTAAGACTTGAAGTTTTGAACGAATGGAAGGAACCCGTTCAAAGAAAGCTAAAGCATTTTCACAAGTCATGGCGAGGACGTCTGCGATGTTTTTCCCTCGATACATCACTTCTAAAGTTTCTCGATTGTATCTACGAGTGTGACAGACTTCACACTCTACAAACACGTCCGGCAAAAAGTGCATGCTGATTTTAATAGTACCGTCACCGGAGCAAGCTTCGCAGCGGCCGCCCTGCACGTTGAAAGAAAATCGAGAGGCCGAATAGCCTCGCACTTTAGCTTCCGGAAGTTCAGCGAAGAGACTTCGGATATCTCCAAACAGTCCCGTATAAGTGGCCGGGTTAGAGCGCGGAGTTCTTCCAATAGGGCTTTGATCAACGTGAACTACTTTGTCTATAAATTCTAGACCGTCGATTTGGTCCACCTTGGAAAGCAAATTTTTATTGCCGCGAAGCCGGTTTGCGAGAGCCGGCATTAACGTATCGATAATAAGACTACTTTTACCCGATCCGGATACGCCTGTGACTACGACCAGCGTGCCCAGCGTAATCGTGAGATCTACATTCTTTAAATTGTGCTCTTTGGCGCCTTTGATCTTAAGAACTCTATCCGGGCTACCTTTGCGCCTTACTTCGGGCATCGGAACAAAAACTCGGTGAGAAAGATATTGGCCAGTGAGGCTGTTCGGATCCTTTTTGAGCGCTTCGGGGGTTCCCATGAACACAATCTTTCCCCCGTGTTCCCCTGCGCCCGGACCGATGTCGATTACCCAGTCGGCGCGTTCGATGGTCTCTTCGTCGTGTTCCACCACGATCACCGAATTACCCTGATCCCGAAGTTTTTCTAAAGTCTTAATCAGCTTCTCGTTGTCTCTTTGATGAAGGCCGATGCTCGGTTCGTCTAAGATGTACAACACTCCGACTAGGTTGCTTCCAATTTGAGTCGCTAACCGGATGCGCTGGGCTTCTCCGCCTGAAAGCGAGCCAGCCGTTCGAGATAAATTTAGATAAGAAAGACCTACGTTACTTAGGAACGAGAGCCTTGAATCGATCTCTTTAAGGATAGGAGTGGCGATAATCTGTTTGTGCTTAGGTAAATTTATCTTTTTTACGAAAGCGGAGGCGTCGTCGATGTTTAGCTCACAAAACTCAGAGATGTTCTTGTTGTTTACGGTAACAAATAAGATCTCTTTTTGAAGTCGAGTGCCTTTACACGTTCCACATGGCTGGTAAGCAACATACGGCTCCATTTCTGAGATTTCAGAACTAGTTTCGGCTTCCTTCCACATCGCTTCCAAGGCAGGTACGACGCCTTCAAAAGTTTGAGTGAAAGTGTGCTTTTTCGACCGCGTTTCCGCGGTAAAATCGAGTTCTTCCTTAGAACCGTAAAGTATGACGTTTTGGACCCTCTCAGACAGCTTTTTGAAGGGCTTATCGAGGTCAAATTTGAACTTTACCGAAAGCGCCTTAAAAATGGCGTCTTTCCAAGGCAAAGTTCCTTGGGCTACGGGTTGAATCGCCCCGTCTTTAATAGAGAGATCAGGGTCTGGAACGACTTGGGTGGCATCGATTCGGTCTTCAGTTCCGATTCCATTGCACGCCGGACAGGCCCCATGAGGGCTGTTAAAGGAAAAGCTTCGAGGTTCTAATTCTGGAAAGGAAGTTCCACAATCTGCACAAGCGAACTTGGTAGAAAAGAAACGCGGCTTTGGCTCATCCGTCACAAAGATCTCGGCAAGACCCGTGGATAGCCGAGTTGCGATTTCTAAAGCATCGGCCAGACGCGTTTCGATGCCGGGCTTAAGCACAAGTCTGTCCACATAGATCGAGATATCGTGTTTTAAGCTCTTTTGTAGTTTGAGGGGACCTGAGAGGTTGACCTCAGTACCGTCAATTCGCGCGCGAACGAAACCTTGGCTACGAAGTTCCGTAAGTTCCTTTTGGTACTCTCCCTTTTTTCCGCGAACGATGGGAGCAAGGACTGAAAACTTTGCTCCCTCATGAAACGTCATGATCTGGTCGACGATTTGTTGAATCGTCTGACTTTGAATGGGCTTACCACAAGAGAAACAGTGGGGAATGCCGACTCGGGCGTACAGCAAACGCAAGTAATCGTAGATCTCAGTCACCGTACCGACGGTGGACCGAGGGTTACGGGATATGTTTTTCTGTTCGATGGATATAGAGGGTGACAAGCCGTCGATGGAATCGACTTCGGGCTTTTTCATCTGCTCTAAAAACTGTCTGGCATAGGCCGATAGAGATTCTAAATAGCGACGCTGTCCTTCGGCGTAGATGGTATCGAAAGCAAGGGAAGACTTCCCCGAACCACTAAGCCCTGTAATTACGACGAGCTTGTCTCGAGGAATGGTAAGGGAAATGTGCTTGAGGTTGTGCTCGCGTGCGCCCTTAATGACAATGGATTTACTCACGGCTTCACCGTGAAATAAACTGCGCGACGGTACTTTCGACGATGCCGCGAATTTCGTTAAGGCGCTTTTGCGAGGTCGCTTCAAAGCGATAGACCAAAACCGGTTGGGTATTTGAAGCACGGACTAGACCCCATCCATCTCCAAATTCAACTCGGGCGCCATCGATCCCATTTACGTTTAAACCTTGGGATTGGAAAGCTTCCCGCGCTTTACTTACGACCGAGAACTTAATTTCATCAGAACAATCGACACGAATTTCCGGTGTCGTGAATGACTTAGGAAGGTCGGCCAATAGTTTACTGGGAGTGCTACTTTTCTTGTGAAGAATCTCTAAGAGTCTCGCTCCCGCATAAATAGCGTCATCAAATCCATAGTACCGATCCGCAAAGAACATATGACCGCTCATCTCCCCGGCAAGGAGGGCACCTGTTTCTTTCATCTTTGCTTTAATAAGACTGTGTCCGGTCTTCCACATGATGGGGATACCACCATGGGCTTTTACATCCTGAAAGAGGCGATGAGAGGCTTTTACTTCAGATATCACACTGCATCCGGGATTTTTTTCTAAGACGTCACGGGCATAGATGACCAAAAGTTCATCTCCGAAAAGAATCTGTCCCGAAGCATCGATAACGCCGATGCGATCGGCATCCCCGTCAAATCCGATTCCGCAGACCGCTTTCTGCGTTGCCACTTCTCTTTTGAGATCTTCCAAGTTCTCTAGCACTGTCGGATCAGGATGGTGGTTCGGAAAAGTCCCATCTAAATCTGAAAACAGATCGGTAACGTGGCAACCCAGTCTCCTATATAGCTCCGGCGCCACGATGCCAGCCATTCCATTACCGCTATCGACAACCACGTTCAGAGGAATGGGGTGTTTGATATCCTTGCAGACATGGTCGATGTAGGTAGAAATAATTTCTCTCTTCTGGACCTTTCCTACGCCTACCGGAAACTCTTCTCGACCGACAATCTTTCGAATCTCTTGGATCTCTTCCCCGTGAATCGTGGACGGTCCCACACAGATCTTGAGTCCGTTATACTCGCTGGGGTTGTGAGAGCCCGTGATCATAATGCCGCCGTCGGCTTGGAAATGGGCTACTGAAAAATAGAGAAGAGGGGTGGGAACTAGACCTACATCGATGACGTCAATTCCACTCTTGGTAAACCCTGCGGTAAGAGCCGCAGCAATGCGATTGGAGCTCGTCCGGCAGTCGCGACCTAAAGTTATCGTTTTGCCTTTTTTCTGGGCAACGATGAGGGAAGAAACACCTCTGGCAATGGCTTCAATGACCGGATCCGTTAAATCTCGATCGGCGACTCCACGGATATCGTACTCTCTAAATATCTTTTCACTGACTTGCATTTCGATATTCCTTGTCGTCAGTTCGACGAATGAACGACTCTCGTTTTTTACGCTCCAGCCACATGCCCATGCGCTTTTCTAACTCTTCCGAAGTCATTTGGTTTCGGAGCGCCTCTTTGCGCTCCTTGGTTAGCGTGGCAAAATCTCCGGCTCGGCTCTCAAGGACTTTTAAAATATGAAACCCGGCCCCTGTCTTAATAGGCTCCGTTACTTGGCCTACGGGAGTCTTTTTAACTTGGTCACGAAACTCTTTGGCCAACTGTGAAGTCGTAAAATATCCAAGGACACCACCCGTGGTCGCCGTAGAGCTATCATCGGAATAGTCCTTAGCAAAAGCTTCAAAGTCTTCAGGCTTCTTCGAAAGATCTTTCCACACCGTTTTGGCTCTTTCGGCCGCCGCGACTCCCGCTTTAGGTTTGGCATCGATAAGAATTTGCCCCACCTTATACTGAGTCTCGGAATCCTCTGGTTTGCCGTTTCGTAAATAGTAATGACGGAGTTGATCGTCCGAAGTTTCCAGATTGGGCCGAATCTCGCGCTCGACTAAATTGCGTCGTTCGATCTGACGTCGGATACCGTCTTTGTATTGGGGCATTGTGGTGCCCAATTGCTTGAGACGTTCGGTTAGCTGGGCTTCTGAAATTCCATTACGTTTCGTAATAGCTCTGATCTGACCATCTACCTCTTGCTCGGAAGCGGTAAGCTCTAGCTTCTTTACCTGTTGGTTGATGATCTTCTCCTCAACCAGGAGTTGAAGAACTTTATTGGGATCGTTAGCCGTTTTTTCGTCGATGCCACCAAAGAGCTCTTGAAAGCTTTTGGATTTAATTTTTTTCTGAAAGGCGTCTACGTCGGATTGAAGGATCACTTCATCGTTAACGGTTACGACGCTTTTATCGAGAACTCTTTTAGCGGCCTCGGCTTTTGGGTAAAGCGTGAGGGATACTAGAGCCACGGCCAAGAAAGTCGTTTTAGGAAATATTTGTGAACAAAGCTTCATTTCGGTAAATCTCTCCGTCTTTAAGCAGTTTGGTCACCCATTCCTTATATACACGGACCTCTTTCTGCCGTTTGAGGGTCCTCACGATATCATCTTTCGCTTCATTGTAGTTAAGCTTTTTTGGCGGCTGCTTCTCTACCGTTTTGAGTAAATGGGTGCCGTAGGGACTAGAAATTGGTTTGGAAATTGCGCCGACAGCAAGGTTGAGTGACTCGTTAAAAGCAGGGATCTTCTCGTTCTTTGAGAAGAAACCTAAGTCGCCTCCTTTAGAGGCATCGGGGCTTGTAGAATACTGCCGGGCCGCCGACTCAAAAGTCAGTTTTCCTGAGACGATCTCTTGTCTGATTTTTTCCGCCTCTTCCTTGGTAGGAACTAGGATCTGAAAGACGTGAACTTTCTCGGGGCGGGCGAACTCTTTTTCGTTGGTTTTAAAATACGCTTTGGTTTCATCGTCCGAGACTCGGGTTTCGGCGACGAAGTTCTCGGCTGTGATTTTTTCAATGAGTAGCTGATCCTCGATGCGCTTCTTTAAAAAATCTTCGGTAGTGTTCTGCTTGCGTAGCATTTCTTCGAAGCCACCTGGTGGGTAGCCCTCTTTCCAGTTCGCAAGCTTCCCTTCCACTTCTTCTTTTGCGATCCTAAGCTTTCGCTTGGCAGCTTCTTGTCTAAGAAGGTTGATAATGATGACTTCATTTAAAGCCCTCATCTTTAACTGTTCCATCAGCTTAGGATTTTTTTGAGAGATTTCGTCTTGTTCCCCTTTAAGTTGGAGAAAATTAAGCTGAAACTCTTTTAAGGAGACAACCTCTCCATTCACTTTAGCGATGATTTGCTCCTTACCTTCTGTGGAGGGACGCACACAGGCGGAAGCGAGAGCAAGAGTTATAAGAAAAGCATAAACGAAAGAACGTTTCATCGGGCCCCTTTGGATTCTAGATAAATTTTCACTTTTGCTTTTTTCTTCAAATCACCGAGGAGTGTCGCCAGATAAGTGTTCGACCTCTCGCTGCGAATCTGATTTCTTAAATATTCTTGGTACGTCGAAGGAATGGCGGTAAAGGGTTGTCGTTCCACCATTTGAATTAGGTGCACGCCGTCTTTAGTCTCGATGGGTACTGATACTTCGTTTTGCTTAAGTAGCAGCGCCTTCTCGTAGAAAATCTGATTGAGATTGAAAGGACCTCGAAAATCAAGGTCTCCTGCAGGGGGCGCGCTGGGATCTTGGTTGTACGCAATCACGAGATCTTTAAAATCCCCACCCTTCGCCAATTTTTCTTTGACGATTCCCAATGTCTTTTCGGTTTCTGCTTTCTGTTCCGGAGTTTTGTTAAACAGAACCATGTGACGAAGTCTAAGAAGCGGTCTCGCTTCATAAGACTTTTGCAATTGCTGATCGGTAGGATCCAGATCTATTTTCGCTGAGCGAAGCAATTCGTCCAAGTACGCTTTATAAAGAATCTTATCGATTTCGCGTTTCACCTGAGGATTTTTGTCTAAGTGACTTTTTTTTGCGGATTGTACGGCTAGCCGAAAAGAGATGATCTTATCTAGGGCCGCTTTTTCGGCGGTGGCCCTTGCCTCAAGGTTTAAAGTCGCGGCGTTGGTCTCCGAAGATTCTAATTCCGCTTTCAGCTCATCTGAGGAAATAGATTCTCCGTTCACCTTTCCGATAATGGTGGATGCGACGAGTTGGCTTGAGTAGCATAAAAGAATAAGTTTTAGCGCGATTCGAACGACCAACATGGCAGTCATGCTAATGGAAGACGGCCTTTCGGGCAATGCTCCGAAGCGGCCTCTTGAGTCACGGCAACGGAGTCATCTAATGAAGTTCTCGTTCCCAAAACCGGTCTTTATTTTTATTACCAGAACCGTTTTTTATTCTTTAATATTAAGTAGTTGTTCAAGCCCGCCTCAGCTTGCCGCGGGAGCGGGGAAAATAGCCGTTTTTTACCAGGCGAATCGCCAGGGAGAGATTGAGCCTTGCGGATGCCAAGTGCATCAATTGGGGGGATTCAACCGACTCGCCGTATTTCTAGCGGAAAGCCGCAAGGGACTGGGGGCCAAATCCCAACTCTTCGTAGATGCTGGCGATACTTTTTTTTCGGTACTTACCCTAAATGCTCAGCGCAAAGAGCAAGAGAAACTTCGGGCGGGCGTTCTTGCAGACTCTTTCAGAATCTTGAAGTTGGACGCTTTTGGGCCTGGGGAGAGGGACTTCGCTGAGGGAATCGATTTTTTGAAAGGGCTTGAGCAGCGATCAGGTGCCGTATTCGTGTCGTCGAATCTAAAAGATGCGAAAGGACAAAAAGTCTTTCAAAGGTCCCACCTTTTTACCGCAGGAGGCCAAACCGTTGGCGTCTT
>JBBQIT010000058.1:0-12316 GCA_038325205.1 Bdellovibrionota bacterium | reverse complement strand
CTTCGCCAAGCCAAGTTTAGCCGCTTTGTTACTCCTCCGCCTCGAAGTAGCGAGGAAAAACATGTGTATCATCTCTACATTATTAAAGTCGCAAAGCGTGACGGGCTCTTGGAACATTTAAAAACCCAAGGCGTCGAAGCGAAAGTCCATTATCCGATCCCGCTTCACTTGCAACCCGCGGCGGTTGTGTGGAATTTGAAAAAGGGAATGTTCCCAATCACTGAAGCCCAAAGTACGGATACTTTGACCCTTCCCTGTCATCAATTCTTAGATCAGTCTCATGTAGATTACGTGGTCGG
Source organism: Bdellovibrionota bacterium (assembly GCA_038325205.1). Lineage (GTDB taxonomy): Bacteria > Bdellovibrionota > FAC87 > UBA2466 > UBA2466 > JBBQIT01. Next base: position 12,017 of record JBBQIT010000058.1, on the reverse strand, counting down.
AAAAATCGCTGAATTCTACGGGGTATAAGGAAACTATGAATAAGATTCCCTTCGTCGATCTCTTTTCGAAAAGCAAAGAGGCAGAGTTAGATTCGATGCTGGCCGATATCAAGTCGATGGTGTCGAAGTCTCAGTTCATTCTTGGTGATGCTGTCACTGAGTTTGAGAAGTCTTATGCGAAAATCGCCGGATGTGAACACGGCATTGGGGTTAATTCTGGATTAGACGCCCTGATATTGAGTTTGCGGGCGCTAAAGATTGGCCAAGGCGATGAGGTCATTACTGCACCGAACTCTTTCGTAGCAAGTGCGGCGGCCATTGCGCTGGTCGGAGCTACACCCGTCTTTGTTGACGTTGCCGAAGACTACAACATCGATCCTAATCTTCTCGAAGCGGCCATTACCTCTAAAACGCGCGCGATTATGCCCGTGCATCTCACGGGGAACCCCTGTGAAATGGATCAGATCAAAGCCATCGCCCAAAAGAAGAACCTTCATGTTGTGGAAGACGCTGCTCAAGCGATTGGAGCTACGTTCGACGGCAAAGCGGTGGGTAGCTGGAGTGATTTGGGGGCATTTAGTTTGCATCCTCTAAAGAATCTTCATGTTTGGGGAGACGGCGGAATGATCACCACCAATTCGAAAGAGTTGGCGGATCATCTTCGGTTGGAGCGAAATCACGGGCTTAAAAACCGAGATGAAGTTGAGTTTTTCTCTTACAACAGCCGGCTGGATACCATGCAAGCCGTTGTCGGATTGCACATGATGCGTATGCTTTCGTCGACGACAGAGGCCAGAGTCAGGCATGCGAATGCTTATCGAGAGCAGTTGGCGGGACTTTCGGAACATATCAAGCTGCCGCTGGTAAATACCAAGAAGGCAAAGCACGTCTATCACGTGTTCCAAATCCGAGCTCAGCGAAGAGATGAATTGAAGCAGTTTCTGTTGGAAGAAGGAATCGACACCAAAGTGCACTATCCCATTCCGATTCATCATCAGAAAGCGGCGGCCTATTTAGGATGTCGTAAAGGAATGTTCCCGGTGACGGAGCGACTTTCTACAGAAATTCTATCGCTGCCCGTGCGCGAGAATCTAACAATGGAAGAACTAGACCGTGTTTGTAAGACGGTGAAAAGGTTTTATTCTAAATAGTTCTCTGCTTGAAATCACGAGACCCTTCGGCGGTGCCTCAGGCTGAAGTAAGTTGGCTCGCATGCGAGCGAATTTAATTCAGCTTTTCGGGAAGCGCATACAGGAAATTCTGCGCAATCTTATCTATTCCCTGAGTCCACTTCAGCGCATAAGTTCCCGGCGTTCGGTTATCCACGGAGTTTAAAGTGGAAACGATCGTTGCAGAGTTGGGATCATCTCTAAACTTGTCGGTCATCTTTAGTTTCAACGCGGTAAGATTCAAAAACGATTGGTAGATATCCCTTCCCAGTCGCAAATCACCAGTCAAAGAGCCCTGCATATCACTTTCGCCGCCGCCCCACTCTAGCTTACTAATCTCCATGCTTCCGGCTTTGCCACCAAGTTTTGCTTGGAGCGTTCCGAAGCGAATCGGAGGAATGACAATTCCTTGAAGGTTGGCGCCTGGGGATCTCAGCTTTTCAATACTGAGGCGCAAGCTGCCACTAGTTTTAGACAGGTCGGTGAAGTCGATGGTAAAGCTTCCGTCTCCTGTGGCCACGCCAGTAAGGGTGTCGGATGGGCCTGAACCAAAACCCAACTGTTCTAGATGAACTCCATCAGCGTCAAAATAAGAGCTCAAACTCACTAGCTGTTGGCCCTTCATTTCCAAGCGACTTAACTTAATAAAGAGGTCGCCTCCCTTTTTCATCCCGCCCACATAAATCGAATAGGAAAGGCTCGGGGGCAAGAGACTTCCGACGCCAACACGAATGGTAATCTTGTGGGCGGCAATCTCGAGCTCGTCTCCTAAAATTTGGGGAGGCAAAGTTGCCGTCACATTTCTTAGACCGACTCCAGGCCAGCCAAAGAGCGTGAGGTACATGTCTTCGGAAACGATGAGAACTCCCGTTTGCTTGTAGATCTTAGTAAAAATGAATCCGCGAAGGTTCTGAAATGGGAACCGGACGACGAGAAAGAAAAAGAAAAGGCCGACGCAAATCAGGATGGTTGAGTTACGCTTCATGTCCCTTCCTCCTCCATTTGAAAGAGGTAGCAAACCACGCCCAGTTCCACATTCATGTAGCCGCGAAGTTGGTCGTCGTTTGAGATCTTTAATGAAGAGATACTTAGATTGTAAGGACCATATTCGATGTTCTGAAGGAAAGTGCGAAGCTGAGTCAAATTCACTCGCTCTAGCTTTACTGTCGCCTGTTTCATCTTCACATCCTGACCGCCTTTAGACTCTTCTTCTGAGTTGCCGGATTCCGGCCTTTCTTCGGCTTTGATCATCCGAGGGGAGATCGTGGCATTCTTGGCTTGGTCGATAATGAGATTCTTTAGGGCGTCGGGAGCGGCCAATTGATTATTTCGTTCCAGGTTTTGGATCTGGGCCTCTTGGCTTCGACGGGCCGTCTGATATTGCAAAAGCATGTTCACCATGGAATCAGCTTTTGAGGCGGAGCTGGCGCTCGTCCAATAAGAGAGATAGGTGGTTAGGATCAAAAGAAAGACAAAGAAAACGAGTCCCGCGCCGGCTCCCAAAATGACTTGGCGCTGTTGTTTGGGGGGCAGACTTCCAAAGCGGTCCCACAGCATCCCTACATATTTATTTTCATAAAGGACGGCAAGGAAGGGAGCGTGCTGCTTGATCCAATCTTTTATTTTATTCCATTTTTCCATAGCTATCTCCCAACGACCTCACCTTTATAAGTGAAGCGCTGATCGTTCCGCTCGAGCGTAATATTATTGAACGAACTTACCTTCTTGAGAGCCTCGGTCACGCGATCAAGATTACCTTCGTACAGCACCCCTTCTAACTTCATCGTTCTGTCGTCGAGGGACAAAGTATTCACATCCACTTTAACGTCAGGAGGAAATGAATCGCTCACGGCTCTTACTAAACCCATCATTGGGGTTCGGTTTTTCGAGACCATTTTTAGCCTTTGGGTAAGCTCGTTGTTTTTCTGGTCGATAAACTTTTTGAGTGATTTCGGGTCGCTTAGCAGGGTTGTTCTCATCTTTGAGTTCACGCTATGAAACGTATCGCTAAAGACTTTGCGTAACTCTTCGTTGGATTTGTGTGCTTCTTCTTGTGCGAGATACCCCAAAACGAAAATCCCCAGGAAAAGCACTCCGGCTAAAAGACCCGCGTAGCCAGCGAGCTTAATGACATCGGGATCTTTGAGAAGGGTGGTAACGCCTTTAAGCTCGGTGCCTTTGGCCATGTCGTCTTTTCTGAAGTTAAAAAGAAGACCGGACTTGCGGCCGAATACCAGGGCACGACCCAAGGGCTCTCCGAACTGCATTTCGTGCGAGACATCGACTTCACGGGCAAAACTGACCGTCGTGAAAGGTCGGAAGAAGCTTGCGGGAATTCCCACTCCGTTAGAGATAAACTCGTCGATTCCGCGAAGTTTTGCCGTTCCTCCCGTAAGAAAAATTTTTGTGATTTCCATCTTGTACTGGCTACGAAAACCCCCCAAGCTGTGAGAGAGCTCGCTGAAGAAAGAAGCAAAGGCGCGTCCGGTAGCGCCTATCATGTCTTCGGCTTCTTGGGTGTCGACCGTCGAGTCTTCATCGAGTCGAAGGTCTTTAATCTTTTTCGCTTCGGCTTCTTCGAGAGAGACTCCGAGAGTGGAAGCGATGGCCTGAGTGATGGCCGAGCCGCCCCAGTTGAGACTTCGAAAAAGGACCAAGCGATCTTGGTCGAGGACCGCGATATTGGTTTTAACGTGACCGATATCCATGAGAAGGACTGGTCCCAGGGGCTTCACGGCATCGGGCACCTGCAATGACGCCAAATAGACGTTTACGATTCCCATGCCCTCAAACGTGAGCCAGTCGGGATCGATCCCTACATTTTTAAGCCACTCCAAATGCGTTTGAATGTGACGACGAGGGGCCATCGCGGCAAAGACGATGTGTCCTTCCTTGGTGGGATAAAGATGATGCTCCACGATGGAGTCGTCTAATTTAAAGGGGACGTTGTCTTCCAAATCGAACTTAAAGCTCTGCTCTACCTTTTTCGCCTGTTTTAACGGGACCTGAAGAAAGCGAAGCGCGGTTTGAGCGGCCGGAAGGCTGGTAACGATTTTTTCGGGATGACTGGGCAAACGGGCCAAAAGTTCGTCTACCGCCTTTTTGTAGGCCGCCGCCGGGTCAAGGCTTTGCAGTGGGAGTTTTACTTCATGGAGGTCCAAAACCTCAATACGACGGAATCGGGATTCCATCTCCACCGCTTTTAGACTCCATCCACCAAACTCTATGCCTAGGATTCTCATTTAGCTCTCCGACCAAAAAAGGATTTTAACCGCATTTGGCTCGACCGTCACGGGATTGGAGGTCGGCGCACCAGACCCTCCTGGAGTTGTCGGCGGCGTACCGGCTCCCCCGATAGTAATAGGGGCGATTCCGTTCATAGTGCAGGTATTGTTAGTCGCATTGAAACCGCCCGCACAAATATTCTCGCAGTCTGATTGGCTTTTAGGAAAGCTTTTGCACTGTCCGGGAGGAACGCGAGTGTCCCAAAATCCAGCCTGACCATTGCAACCCACGGGTTCCGTAGCAGCGAGGAGCTGACAGCCTTTGCCACTTCCCAAAGCGACTCCGACTCGAATGATTTTCTGAATCGAGCTCTTGCTACGAGTAATAACGCCCATTGATTCGATCATGAAGCTTTGACTCGCCACCGTAAAAGGATAGCTGCCCGCAGTAGGGTACTGAGTTTGAAATCCCGACCGACCCAAGGTTTGGGTGATGAAGGTCACAAACTGGCCTTCGTTGGCCCAAGAGCCACCAATGCGAGACTTTTCTTCACCAAGCCTTTTGATGTCATCATCGGTAAAGTCTTTGTAGAGCGCTCTTAGAACCTCGGTCGTAGCGTTATTAATATTTATCTTCCCATCGAAAGAGTAGACCGTTACGTAAGGTTTCAATTTATTGTAAAGATGGTCATCGATCCCTTTGACCATCCGAAGTTCTTCAACGCTATAGAGACGGTTTCGTTTCGCTAAATACGGCGGAACCTGCTGCTGATAGAAGGCATCTTTGTTTCCGCCGGCAAAGCTTTGCTGTCCTGGATTGATCCAATCCATAATGTTAAAGACGACTTCTTCCGGATTTAAATTGGGGAATTCATTATAAGGGTCGTCAGAGTCTCTAAGAAAATTCTGCATCAGTGTGATTAGGGTGAGCGCCACATTCTGATAAAGCTCTGTCGCAGGTGGCTGGAAAGTGATTCGTTCTTCTCGCTTGGCTGACGGCACGACCAGATAATTCAAATTGATTTTGGAGGATTCACTCGAAATCACGTGAGTAAATTTACCTTCGGTAATATTGGTCTCTTTTAAAACCTTTTGAGCCGCGTCTTTATCGTCTTTAAGTAATTTTCCGAGCTTATTGGCATCGGGCGGAAATGCCGGAAGGGGCAAGCTCCACACCATATCCAAAAAAGGTTGAATACTCTTGTCCGTTACCGTCTTCTTAGCCCGGGCAAAAAGCGCCACACGAAGTAGGCCAATTCTCGCTCCTGATTTTGCTAGATAGTAAGCCTGCAGCTGATTGAGATCGTTGTAAGCAAGCTTTCGTTCCACAAAAGACTGGTACTGAAACTCCAATAACACAATGGCGATGATCATGAGCGCAACGAGAACGGTGATCAAAGCGGCTCCCCGCTTGTTATCGAAGTGTTTTGGTGCCGCTTTAAGCGAAGCGCTATGTCGTAACCATCGTCTCAAAATTGCACCAAAAATCCTTCGTTATTAGGAAACGCCAACTTGAATTCTTGTTGAAGCGTGATTTGATCGGTGGGGACCGCCCCTTGGACCGAGAGCTTCATCTTGATGGCCAGTGGAAAACGGTCTCGGTACTCGCCGTTATCCGAATTCCAATCATCGATCCATTTGCCGGCCTTTTCATCCCAGAAGGAGTATTGCAATGAAATTACGTTATCTAACACCGTGTAGATTTTTCCACCCTGATAGAGATCATTGTCGATGAATTCGCTCTCTCGCTTCATCAGCGACGGATATTTATTTCCGGCCCGGGGCTGAAGGAAATAAGAGATCTCGGTTTGCTCCGATTCGTGGAGACCTTGATAGTAAAGACGGTGACTTGCCGAAGTAAAAATAAGGTCGGATTTTCTACCGTCGAAAAGCGTATGGGCCGCCGGCTGATTTTGCATGACGGCGGCTTTGGCTTCTTCTCCCAAATCGTCATAGGGAATGTGGAAGGCCTGTGAGAGATCTGAGCGGATCATGGAAATAGCGGCTCGCACTCCGTCATACATGTCGATCTGTTGAAATGCTTCGGTCTTGGTGTTTTGTAGCTGCTGAATGTGACGAACGGTAGCAACGGCGATCAGAGAAAAGATCGCTAGCGCCAAAAGAGTTTCAATGAGGGTAAAGCCATTCACGCTTCTCATTTTTTTTCCGTCCTCGGATTGGGGGTTGGTGCTGGCGTTCCCGGCGCTGTTCCCACGCCTCCGGGCATTTGAAGCGGCTGATCATAACGGGCGAAATGAGTGTTGAGATCTACCTTTCGAACTTGTTTGCCTTGATTCCAACGAACTTCGGCGTGGAGCTCGCGCAGCGCTTTGCCCATGTAATCGCTAGCCATCTGAAGCACCATCTTTTGGACCATGTTCTGCTGATTTGCTTCATCTTCGTTGTCTTTTTGAGCCAACGTTTGTGCAGCGGTCTGAGACAAATTGAAATCGATTTCGGTGCAAGTCGTTTTCCATACGTATCTGTCGTAAGGAGGAGCGAACTTTGCTTCTTTCTTAAGTTCACAACCTTTGTCGAAGCCTTCGGTCTCGACTTTCGTTTCGAGTTCGACCATCACGTTTTGCAATAACCACGTCGCCGTACTAATGTCCTTGGCTTCGCGGGTAGCCCTCACCGAGCCATCCGTCACGCTAAGCGAAGCTATGACGGCATAAACGAAGATAAGCATCGCCACCAAGACTTCGATGAACGTAAAACCCTTTGGGTTAAGCTTTCTCATTGCCTAACCTCAAATGTTTTTACGATTCCCGGTGCCACTTCGACTCGTCCGCCGTTCGGACGAATGATGATGGAATATCCTGGAGCCTTCGACCCTTCTCTATCGAGATAGATGATGGCCTGTTCTCCGAAACCATTCGGAAAGAAATGGATATAGACTAAACCCTCTTTTTTCAGTCCTTCGCGCTCTTTGAGCACGCCACCAAAAACCACGTTCGATGGCAAAGCTTGCGGTTTCTTATTGAACTTCGGAGATAAATTGAAGTTGGACGGGGGCTCTTCCTTCTGCCCTTTTTTTCTGGGCGGAGGAGTTTCGCCGGCGTTAAGGAGTTTGAACTCCTTTTGTTCTTCTACCCAATAGGCGTTCTTATCCAAGTCGATAGCGAGCCGGTAGATATTATTAAGCAGGATGGAATCGTCTCGAACGGTTCGGGTTAGGCCCACGAAGGTGCGGGTCGTGGACTTCAAGCGTTGATAGGTCACCCGATCCAAAGCGGGAATCGCAAGCGACATCACTAAAGAGATAATCGTTAGTACGATTAGGATCTCAATAAGCGTGAAGCCGCGTTTCCCTTTTGCGGGATGAGAAGACGTTCCGGGATTGAAGCGCTGGGTGCTATTCGTTCTTGATATCGTCGTCGGTGCCAGGCTCTCCGTCCGGACCGTCTGAGGAGATCGTGTAATTTTGGTAATCTTCGCATTCATAGCGATACGGGTGTCCCCAGGGATCGTTTTCGAGCTTTTTCTTGGAGAGGTAGCCGTTGTCCGGATAATTTTCCGGCACTTTGCCTACGCTCGGTTTGTGAATGAGTGAATCCAAGCCCTGTGAAGTATGCGGGTAAACGCCATGGTTCAGATAGTACGCTTGCAAGGCCTGTTCGTAGGACTTGGTCTGAAGCTTTGTCGTTTCGATCTTGGCCTTTTTAAATTGGTCGATAACTTTGATACCTACCAAGCTAAACAAAAGACCTACGATCGCTAGCACGATCATGATTTCGATAAGGGTGAAACCCTTGGCTTCTCTTTTCTGGGCTCTTTTGGCCGCTAACTTCGTTCTCATGCTTTGCATACCCGTCATAACAAATCCTTCCTAAAAGCAGTGTCCTAACCCGCACCGGCGAGGTTATTAAGTTGTAACATGGGGAGAAAGATCGATACAGCCACCAAAGCGATCATGCCTCCCATGAGGACAATCATAAGAGGCTCCAGCAACCTTGTCATCGAATTGATAGCAACGTCGACCTGCTGGTCGTAAGCATCGGAAACCACATTCAACATCTCCTCTAACTCACCTGTCTTTTCGCCTACGGCTATCATATGAGTCAAGATGGGAGGAAATTGGCCGCTGGCCTTCAAAGGACCTGCAATCGAGTGTCCTTCGCTGATACTTTCCCGGGACTGAATCAAAGCTTTTCTGATCACCGCGTTATCCACGACGTCTTTTACGATATCGATAGCGTCCAATAGTTGGACTCCGCTGCCGATCATCGTGCTCATCGTTCGGGCAAATCGTGAAATCGCGATCATTCGTTTTAGTTTCCCGAACAAAGGAAGCTTAAGACTGAACGCATCCCACCATTCCCGGCCTTTGACGGTACTGGTGTACCATTTGAACAGGAAGAAAGAGCCGACCATGGCCAAAATAATCGTTAGCCACTGCTTGGACATGAAATCACTGATACCGATCATGATGACGGTAATAGTGGGCAAGGGCATTTTGGAGCCCTCGAAAACTTCGGTGATTTTGGGGACGGCAAAAGCGAAGAGAAATATGGTAATGCCGATACCAGCGATAGAAATGACCGCAGGATAGGTCATGGCGCCTAAGACTTTGGTCTTTAAGTTCTGTTGCGACTCCGTAAATTCGGCCAAACGCTTGAGCACGAGATCTAAATTACCGCTGACCTCACCGACGCGAATCATGGATACGAAAATGGGGCTGAAAACTCGGGGAAACACTTTCATGCTGTCGGCGAGAGACTTACCTTCGTTGACGCTTTCCCTTACCTGCGACATGACCGACTTGAGTTTAGGGTCTTCCGACTGCTCTACTAGAGCGGCGAGCGCATCATCCAATGGGATACGGGCGCGAACCAAAGTTGCCATTTGTCGGACCATGAGGGCGATACTTCGTGATTTTACGCCGCCCACATTAAGGGCCGAGCTCTTCGACCTCTCTTTAGTATTCGATTTTTCTTTGATCTCGGTGGTGTAAATGCCCTTGGCTTTAAGGCGCGTGCGCGCGCTCTTCGAGCTATCGGCCTCGATAGATCCTTTGGTGGCTTTGCCCTCGGGACCAATTCCTTTATATTCGAAAAGAGGCATAGGCGATTATTCTTCCTGAGTGACTGCGACCAATTCAATAGCTGTCGTTGTCCCGTCGAGTACCTTTTGAATGCCGCACAGCCGCAAGCTCACCATCCCGTGCTCAGCGGCTACCTTCTTAATCTGAGTCGAATCACATTTTTCCATGATTTTCGCACGAATGTCGTCACTCATGAGCATTAATTCATTTACGACCATTCGGCCTTTGTATCCAGTTCCGCCGCATTCGTGGCATCCCTTCGTTCGAATAATCTCACGACCCCCGAAAACTCCGGGATCTAAACCTAAGTTCTGAAGCTCGATGGGTTGCGGAACGTAAGGCTCTTTACAATTTTTGCAGGCTTTACGAATCAGACGTTGCGCAAGTACGGCTAAGAGTGAAGAGGAGACCAAGAAGGGTTCAACGCCCATATCCACCAAACGTGTCACTGCTCCGGGCGCATCATTCGTATGGATCGTCGCAAAGACTAAATGACCCGTAAGCGAAGCTTGAATTGCAATTTCGGCCGTCTCTTTGTCTCGAATTTCTCCGACCATGATCACATCGGGATCTTGACGAAGAATGGCTCGAAGGCCAGAGGCAAAGGTTAATCCAATCTTTGGGTTAACCTGAATTTGGCCTACGCCCTTAAGGTCATATTCGATAGGATCTTCTACCGTAATAATATTTCGCTCCACAGAGTTAATACGGGTGAGCGAGGCATAAAGTGACGTAGTTTTTCCGCTACCGGTAGGGCCGGTAACCAAGATGATGCCGTGTTTTTTGTGAATTAGCTGGTTGATGGCGGCAATCTTTTCTTCCTCGAAACCCAAATCGACTAAATCTAAGCGCACGCTACTTTTATCCAAAATACGAAGCACCAAGCGCTCGCCGTGCTGAGTGGGAACGACCGAAAGACGAACGTCGATGTCTTTGCCTGCAATTTTAATCTTGATACGGCCGTCTTGCGGAAGACGCTTTTCAGCGATATCTAACTCGCCCATTAGCTTGATACGGGACGAGATTCCGGCGTGCAAACCTTTTGGTGGGCGTGCCACATCGTATAGAACACCATCGATACGAAGGCGGACGGCCATATCTTTTTCATAGGGTTCGATGTGAATGTCGGAAGCTTTGTCTTTCACCGCGCGAAAAAGCATGTTGTTCACAAAACGAATGACGGGAGCGTCGTCTTCTGACGATTCCAATAAGTCGACGGTCTCTTCCAAATCGTATTGGAACTCGTCTTCTTCCTCGGCCGTTCTGTCATCCATCTCCGACATAATGTTTTGTCGGACACGCTCGTAGACCCGGTTGATCGAATCTAAAACAAATTTGCTTTCGCATAGGACCGGCTTAACTTCCTTTTGAAAGATGACTCTTAGGTCATCCAAACATTGAAGGTTAAACGGATCTGAAATGACGACGGTAACGGCATAGTCATCCATCGCGATAGGTAGCACTTCAAATTGCCGAGCGTAGGTGATCGGAATGTCTTTCACCCAATCTGCGTTGATATGATTGACGTCGATCTCTTTAAGATAAGGAATGCCAAGCTGCAAGCCGAGAGCTATCAAAATCTCGTTGGGCTGGAGAAATTTTCGGTTAACGAGAATTTCGCCTAGTCTTCCGCCCTTTTCTCTTTGGAGATTGAGCGCTTCTTTCAACTGAGTTTCAGTTAAAGACGTGTGGGCGAGCAAGATTTCGCCAAGCTTGGTCTCTTGCTTGAGGGCCCTTTTTATAATTTCTTTTGCGGTACTTTTCATAAGTTACGACTTCTCGATCGTTCACTTCGAAGTTTCTCTAGAACCCACCGTCTGAAGATTGAGGCGCTGAAGGATCCGGACCTAAGCCTGGAGCGGGTCCTAGCTGTTGTCCCTGAAACGGAATGTTCTGCTGAGTCTGGCCCCCATTAAGGGGAGGCGCTTGCTCCAACAATTGCGCAGAGTTTTCTTTCGGCGCAATCGCTGAAGGCGGCGGATTACCAATCTGAGATTGGGGTTTCGCTTTGGGATCCGGCTTAATGGCATTGTTCGCGGGTTGTGGGTCGTCGTCGCCCTCTTCCCCATTGTTACGATAGTTAAACAGCGGCTCCGATTTTGCCCGATTCTTCTGCTCGTCAATCTTCTTTTGCAGTTCCGCCACTCCCGCTACGTTCGGATCTTCTCCATCAAGCTGTTCGTTTACATAGTCTTTCCGTTTGCCCAACTTCTCTTCTATGACGGACGTGCCTTCGAGAGTAGTTCCGATAATTCGAGGGTGTAGCAAGATAACTAAATTGGTCTTGGCGGTTTGAAATGTCTTGCTCTTAAACAACCATCCTAGAATGGGAATATCTCCTAGCAACGGAACTTTGCTCTCGGTTTCACCAACTGTATCCGAAATAAGTCCGCCCAACATTACATAATCCTGATCACGGACGCTCACCGAAGTGTTTGTGACACGAGTTGTTTTGGCTTTCTGAATGTCCTTTAAAGCCTGAGGAACAGCACTATTGGATTTAAGACTGTCGACCGTTTGTTCGATCTGGAGGCGAATGGTTCGACTTGCGGCATTGATTTGAGGAGTAAGAGAGATATC
>JBBQIT010000057.1:0-12380 GCA_038325205.1 Bdellovibrionota bacterium | reverse complement strand
TTATGAAAACGACTTGGAAGGCGAAGTGAAGCGGCTTCAAGAGGAGCTAGCTCAAAAGGGCTCTCTGAAGCGTCATTTGAGCCACACCCTTCGAGAAAAACTATCATTCATTCCCGGGCTTAACTAGCTTTGGCCGGGCTTCATGGCCGCAATTGACCCCACCCCTTGGTTACGTTAATAATCGACCGTTTAGGAGCTTTTTAGGGTATCCAATAACCGTATGTCCGCGACCCCTTTTGACATCACTTGTGTGCTTACTTGCCATGCTGAAGGCTCATTGGTTCACCGCACTCTCCGATCGCTCGAGAGGGCTCGTCAGTATGCTTTGGGGCACGGCATTCGCACCGAAATTTTGGTCGTCATGGACCGTCCTTCGGAACGAACTAAACAGTATTTCAATTCGAACCCCAACGATGTTCACTGGGACCAGCTTTTAACCGTTGATGTCGGCGATGCCGGACTTTCTCGCAATCAAGGCGTTCAAGCCGCGCGGGGCGAATATATCGCCATCATGGATGCCGATGACTTAGTCTGTGAAAACTGGTTTGAACGTTGCTACGTCCAAGCCCAGGAGCTTGGGCCGAATTACATCCATCATTCGCACTGGATCTTCACTTTTGGAAGATCTTGGACAGTTTGGAGACAACTCGATCAAAAGTCTGACGAATGTTTTATTGGAAATTATCTAACCCACAACTACTGGTCGGCGCTTTGTTTTGCTCCTCGATCGATTTTTTTAGCCATGCCCTATCAGTACGCCGATCAATCTAAAGGATTCGGCTTCGAGGACATGCATTGGAACTGTCAGACGATCGCGCGTAACTACATTCACGTCGCGGTCGCGGATACCGTACATTTTGTACGGCTCAAGATTAGCGAAAGTCGCAATCTCGTACACGTTCAGAAGAACGTCGTAATTCCCGCAACGGAACTTTTTTCTCCGGAAGTCTTTCCCAAGTTTTATAGTATCGATCCAAGCGGCAGACGCGCTAGACGAGGAGCCGCGATTCGTTCACACTTCAAAACGATTCGCCACACTTTTGAAAGCCTTGTGACGGAGATTCGTCGTCTTATTCAGGGAGATCCTGAAGGAGCTTCTACAGCTCTCATTCGTCGTCGAATCTTTTTTGCCTTCGTACGTTTGAACTATTATCTGTTTCTTCGTCCCATCGTAAAGCTCTTTCCGAAGTCTTTAAGCGATCTGTTCTGGGGGGCGTTTGGGCAGATGGCAAGTCAGGGTCCGCTTAACCGTTTGACGGCGGTGCTCCCTCAATTTGTTTTAGTGGAGATGCGTAAGATCTCCGAAATCGAGCCAGAGCTTTTCCCTACGGAGAGACAGATTGGTACTGTGAAATATGTTCCTCCGTCGGCACGTGAGACTATTTTAGCTCCTTTCTATGCGAGGGCTTTGGGATATCTTCAAGGAAAGCCACCCGTCGCCGTTGTGATCTTCCCCGAGAAATTTTCCGAAGCGACAGCCAAGGCCTACACCGAGTATTTGGATACCAAAGTAGAAGGGGACTCAGTGCTCGTGGTCGCTTTCCACCGCGATTATGAATCAGTGATTGCGCCAAAGCCTGGACGAATCGTCATCGGAGTCGACTATACGGAACTAGACGAATTTGCGTATGTGCAAGCTATCTGCCGTCTGATCATTCAATTTGCTCCGGCCCAAGTTCATCTCTTCTCGGGTAGCATCACAAATGAATTGATGCGAAGCTACGCTACTCCGATTTTCTCGGTTTCAGAATGCCACTTGGTACTTGATGGTAGCGAAGATGGACAAACGAAGAAGGCAACCTATTCGGCGATATTTGGTTTTGCTTCTCGTTTCGCTTCTATTCGACTTCCCGATGCCGAGACCAAGCACTCTTTTGAAAGGCTTTTCGGACAACTTGAAGGAAATGTAAGGCTGGACTCGTGACACCGAGAGTTTGCGCGGATAGCCCTTTGCAGGTAAACCAAAACTATGAGTGAGACGCTTTTAATTACAGGTGGGGCTGGCTTCATAGGGAGCAATTTCTCGGAGATGGCGGTTTCTCGTGGTTACCGCGTTGTCATTTTGGATGCCCTCACTTATGCCGGACATCTTCAAAACTTGGATTCGATCCCTGCCGATAAGTGCGAGCTGATCCGAGGAAACATCACCGACGCCGCTTTGGTAACAAAGCTTTTGGCTCAATACGCTCCGGTAGGACTTCTCAATTTTGCGGCCGAAAGCCACGTGGATCGTTCGATCTCAGGCCCCGCGGCTTTTATTCAAACGAATATTTTTGGAACATTTAACTTGGTTAGCTCGGCTTATGATTACTGGCAAAAGCTAGACGCTGATCGAAAATCCAAATTTCGTTACCTACAAGTTTCTACCGATGAAGTTTACGGATCGCTGGGAGCTACAGGTAAATTCAGTGAGACCACGCCGATGGCTCCGAATTCGCCGTACTCGGCCTCCAAAGCTTCGGCAGATTTTTTGACTCGCGCTTGGCATCACACTTACGGTTTACCCACGTTAACCACGAACTGCTCCAATAACTACGGGCCGAAGCAGTATCCTGAAAAATTGATTCCTCATATGATTCAGTGCGCGCTTTCCGATAAACCGCTTCCGGTTTACGGCAATGGCGGAAACATTCGGGATTGGATTCACGTTAAAGATCATAGCAAGGGTATTTTATTGGCTTTTGAAAAAGGCCGCCCTGGAGACACTTATTGTTTCGGCGGAAGAGCGGAAAGAAATAATCTCGATGTGGTGAATATGATTTGCCGCCTCTTGGATCAGATGAGTCCTCGTGTCGATGGAAGGTCATACTCGACAAGTATTTCGTTTGTGACCGACCGCTTGGGACATGATCTGCGTTACGCGATTGACGACACCAAGGCCGAACGTGAGTTGGGCTTTGCGAGAGATTATGAGTTTGAAGCCGGTTTAGCCGATACCGTGCGTTGGTACCTTGATAATGAGAAGTGGGTTAGCTCAGTGCTTGCAGATGCAAAAGAGGAGAAGACGACGTGAAGGGAATCATTCTCGCGGGCGGAAGCGGAACACGCCTCTATCCTTTGACCAAATGTATCAGCAAACAACTTTTGCCCATTTATGACAAACCTACGATCTATTTTCCTCTCTCGACTTTGATGCTTGCGGGCATTCGAGACATTCTTATTATTAGTACGCCTCGTGATCTTCCGATGATTCGTGAGCTTTTGGGCGACGGATCGGCAATAGGAGTGAGGTTTTCTTATGCTGAGCAAGCGAAGCCGGAAGGCATCGCTCAAGCTTTTTTAATCGGTGCTGATTTTATCGCTGACTCTCCCGTATGTTTAATTCTTGGCGATAATATTTTTTACGGCTCGGAGCTCGCGGGGAAGTTAACTCAAGCGGCCCAAATGAAAAGTGGCGCGCGAATCTTTGCTTATCGCGTCAACAATCCCGAGGTTTATGGAGTCGTAGAATTTGATAGGACCGGCAAAGCCATCAGTCTCGAAGAAAAACCCAAAAAGCCACGCAGCCCATGGGCGGTCACAGGACTTTACTTTTATGATGGCAATGTCACTCGGTACGCTAGAGAGCTTAAGCCTTCCGGTCGGGGAGAGCTTGAGATTACTGATCTTAATTTACGATATTTAAAGGAAGGCGCTCTGTCCGTGGATCTCATGGGTCGAGGAGTCGCCTGGTTAGACAGCGGAAGCTATGATTCTTTAATCGCGGCTTCTCAGTTTGTGCAAACGATAGAGCAGCGCCAAGGACTCAAAGTAGCTTGCATCGAAGAGATCGCTTTCAATAACGGATTCATCAATGAGGAGGGACTCATTCGATGCGCTGAGGCCTACTCAAAAAGTTCTTATGGCACGTATCTGATGCGGGTTCTTGAAGAGAGCCGAACGCTCCGCCCGGTGGTCCGACCCTAAATAAAAAAAGAGGGACTCTTTTAAGGTCCCTCTTCATGCAAAGGCTAAATTTTATCTTGTTTAGAAAGGTGCTGGCCCACTTTTCTTGGTTTCCCAAGGGCGTAACGTATCACCTACAAAACTTTTTAATGCCTTTCGCTCTCTATGAATTTCAGCCAGGGCAGCATTGCCGATGGACCGGATTCGATCGGTAGTCTTCTGAAAAATCGAGAATTTACCGTTAAACCAGCTGACGTTGGTAAGACGGACTTCCCATTGTTGAAGTTTCTTGTCTAAAACGGCGAGCCGTTTTTCGACCGCGTGCGGTCCCTTCATCAAGTAATAGAAAACGCCGGCTTCTTCCTTCGCCTTTTTCGTCATTTTTGTTTTGGCTTTTTGAGTCATTTTTCACCTCACCTAGACCTTTTCCCCCCGACTTTTAAAGGGATTTAAAGGCCTTTACTGCGCGTTGTTATATTTTGGTATGCGCCTAGAGTAGCCATCTAGGCAAAAAGATCAAGTGACCATTTACATCTTATTGTAATTACAGGAGAGTTCGGGACGGCACAGAGCGTCTTTTCAGGAAGGCTTTTGAGCCTTTGACGCGCAGGTCTCAAAAACGATGAATCGCAGGATCTCAAACCCGAGTTCTAAATTGTCGCGGGATATAAATTCGTCGTTTCCATGGGCCCTGTCGTCTTCGGTGGTTAGGTGATAGGGCTCAAAGCCGTAAACCGTGATGCCTTTGGCTCGGAAATAGGGAGCGTCGGTGCTTGAGGTGAGGGGAGGGGTAAACAGTGGCACTCCAGCGTCGAAGTTGTCCCGTGCCTTTTCGATATTATGAAAGAGTTCGGTGTCGATGCTCGATTCGACTCCATGTTTGGCCGTCTCGTAGTAAAACTCCACGTCTTTATCGGCCACCAGAGTTTTTAATTTTTGGACGAGCTCTTCTGGCTCTTCGCCGGGTAGGAGCCGCACGTCCAAGACGGCCGAAGCTTCGCTAGGCACTACATTCGACTTACTTCCCGCCGACATCTTGGTGACGGTGATTGAAGTCCGCAATAGGGGGGCGAGTGCTGAGTCTTTTAGCATCTGCTTTCGAAAATCGGAGTCTTTCAAAGCCGTTTTCACATCAAGAAAATTCTTCTTGTCGTTTTCAGGAACGGAAGACGCTAACTGTTTGAACAAAATATCGACGGTGGGAATGACTTTTATCGGAGGCTCGAAAGATTGGATGCTCCCTAGCGCTTTTACCAATTTAGGAATGGCTTGATCGGGATTGTAATCTACAGGATGGCCAGCGGTTCCTTTTGCCGTGACTAACAATTCTATTCTCAGCTTCTCAGTAGTCGCGATGTTCCAAGAGACGGTCTTCCCATTTTCGACGCTGATGGTGCTTCCCTCAGTCATTAGGAACTCAGGATTGTTTAAACTATCGAAATGCTTGTCTACCATCCAGCGCGCGCCGCTGTGCGAGCCCGAGGTCTCTTCATCCGCTGTTCCCAAAAAGATAATATCTCTATCGAGTTTCCACTGCTTTTGTTTCGCTTCTATTAGAATGACGGCCTGGCTAACTGCGGTAGCCTTCATGTCGATAGCGCCCCGCCCGTAGATTTTGCCATCCACTTCTTTCGCGCCGAAAGGAGGAAAGTGCCAGTTGGCGCGTTCCACGGGCACTACATCGAGGTGGTTAAGTAAAACCATGGGTCGCTTCTTCCCCGATCCTGTGATTTTCGCCACAATGTTGCCGTGACCGTCGCCCATAGTGAAGATAGTGAAAGGAATTTCATATTTCTTAAAAATTCCCGCCCAAAATTTCACGGCGCGCATCTCATTTCCTGGGGGATTGGAAGTGTCGATCTTAAGGTACGCTTTCAACAGTTCGACTTTATTAATTTCACTCGGAACGGGCTTAGCTACCGAAACCCATGAAAGAAAAAACAAGCATAGAAAAATGGCTTTCGAAGTCATTCGCCTATCATGAAGGGTGTTAATGAGGTGGCAAGCCAATAAATCACGTGACCAAAAAGTAGCCGTTCGAGAAAAGCTAACTGGGGGAATCCAATGAAGGAAATGGGGAGTCAATAACAAATCAAAGTATGTGCCAGTAACAACATATTTCATGCAGAAACCTACACAATTCCCTCACAAATATTAACTACTATGGTCCGAAGGCGCGTTTTGGAAAACGTTCCCGAAAAATATTCTTTCTAAAAAATAAAAACCTTACAGGACGTATGCAGGAGGTTCCAATGACTAAGTTCTCGACGTGGGGACGCACAGCAATTGCTGTTGCTGCGATTCCCCTCAGTATCATGTTGAATGGTTGCGGAAGCGCATCCAACTCAGCAACCAATCTCTCTATCAGTGGTACATTCTCTCAAACTCTCTCGTTAGGCGGCGCTTTAATGCGCTCCCTGTCTTTGGGACCTGTTCAGGACAACAACCGAGGCCTCTTTTTACAAGACTTCTCGAACTTGTCGATGGCCTGCGCGACCTTAAGCGTTCCCCCGACGGCTTACGTCGGAACGATTAACGTTACGACGGGTGCTTTCGAAATCGAAGGGCTTCCTTCGGGCACTCCAGTACGTTGCGTGGTGTACAATTCCATCAGCAGCGCGGTAGTCGCAACCCTCGTTTACTCAGATTCTTCAATCACCGGAATGGACGGAAGTCATTTAACGACGGATACCGTGGCTCCTACGGGCTCTTCTGCCTTGGGTACGGTAGCTCTTGATACTACTGCAGGCACGGCCACTGCCGATGCTAGCAAAGTCATCGCGGATAACGCGGGTGGCGGAGCGCTTGATGGTTGGGATCCTACTGGTCTTTACGTCATCGCACCTGTCACTTTCACTTTACCCTCGGGCTACGTGGATCTTTGCGCTGCCAGCGATCACGATTGCCACGGCCCTCAAGCCGGAATTGGTCTTTATTTGCGACGAGTCGCAGGTAAAGTTTTCACTCCCGATGCACAATGTTTAACGGATCTCGCGACGGCTCAAGGCGGCGGCGGATTCTCGAGCATTCCTTCATGCGGTGGAACTACCGGAACTGGCAACGCTTACGCGTTGACGATCTGGGGTGGAGATCACGGTGGCGGTGGTGGCGGTTTGCCTTCTCCGACCGTAGCTCAGGATGCGTTCGTTGCTTGCGGAAGCAAGATGGGCGTTTCTCTTGATGAAGCGAAAGCTTTTGCGAACGTAGATTTCACGGGCGATAGCGCCGCGGGAAATATCGTGTTCTCGTCCACTGATCCTGGCGGATCTGGCGGTAACACGATCACGAACGGTTGGCAGTCTAGCAGTGCTACGACCCTATGGGATTTGAGCAACTGTAAATGGCTAAAGATTGGATCGGATAACTGGAACCAATGTTTCGATATCTCCGAAGTGGATCCGGTTTACCAAGTTAGTAAGAACAGCGGCGGTTGCGTCTTGGATTCCGACGGAACGACTCAAGTTCGTATTACCGACTGGTCAACTCAGGTTGCGCCTCGCGGTGGTACCTCTTGTACCTCTGGAAGTGTCAGCGTCGCGTTCGCGGCAGCTGCGGTTCCTGGCGGCGGTTCGGGTGGCGTTCCAGCGAATACCGTTGGTGCGACCCTCGCGGTTCCGACCAATTCGTGCCCTCAAGTGTTCACCGACCATATGGGAGCGACGCCGGTTAACGTAACTTGCTCGTTTACGGGTGGTGCGTTCAAAATCAGCGGCAATGCGGCGTACAACCAAATCCCTGGTGCAATGGGGGCTCCTCCGACGCAATCGTTCGACTGGACTCATTCGTTCATTGCGCATTCCGGTGCTTCTTGCACGACCGCTGGTGTCGGTGCTTTAGATCAAGTCCGCTGTCAGGCGAACTACTTCTATAACACCCTCCAAAATCAGCCTAACTTGTGCTTGAATAACATTCGCACAGACTGGAACGCTCAGGACGCGGCTCACTTCGTCTTGAACGACGGTCCTAAAAAGGGCGCGAACCAAGCAGTGTTGGCGAAAGCCATCTACTTGCCTGGCAACGTGTTCACGATGCGTAATACGGAAACCGACTACCGAGGTATTCCGGTTACGAATTCGAACGGCGGTAATGACTGGGTCAACTGTCGTGTCTCGAAAACGGAAACCATCACGGGAACGAAGGATGGAGATAACATCCAATTCGTGTACATCTCGGAAGGCACGCTTATCAGCACCGATGTGAACTGCGTCGCGGCTAGTGCCGACCAATTGGGCACCGGCAAAACGCGCATGATGTTCAAGATGGTTCCTCCATCGTAATCATTTCTTAGCTTACGAAGCCCCGGAGACGATGTCTCCGGGGCTTTTTTTCTGCTTTGCTTGAGTGATGGCAAACCCATCTCCTTCGGCTACAATGCTTTTCATGAAAACGCGACTTCTCTGTCTTCTGGTCTGGGGCTTTTCGCTTTCCACGTATGCCTCTTTCGATGCGAAACATTCCGATCTTACGAAGGTGCTGGCAGCTAACGTTAAGCAAGGCGTAGTCAACTATCCGGGGATCAAGGGGGATGTCAGTACTCTGGATAACTATTTAACTCAGGTGGGCGAGGTCAGTGGTTCAGAATTCGAAGGCTGGTCTAAAGACGAGCAAATGGCCTACCTCATCAACGCCTATAATGCGTTTACGATTAAAATGATTTCTGATTTTTTTCCCGTCGATTCCATCAAAGATATTGGGGGGAAAGTTAGTAAGTCTTGGTTTGGCAGAAGTGCTAAGCAGTGGAAAGTCTCCGAATACACCGTGAATGGAAAGAAAGTCGTCTTTAAAGCGATGGGGAAATCGGTAACTTTGGACGAAATCGAACACGATAATCTGGCGCCCAAGTATAAGGATGCTCGCATTCATTTTGCGCTTTCGTGTGGTTCCGTTAGTTGTCCGCCCCTTCGCTCCGAAGCTTATGTCGCCACTCGATTAGATGAACAGTTAACCGATCAAGGAAAACAGTTTCTAGCGGATCCCTTTCGCAACAGTTACAACGATAAAGAAAACACGCTCTATCTTTCGAAAGTTTTCGATTGGTATAAAAAAGATTTCACGAGGAACGGTGATCTGATCAGCTACTTAAAGCGGTTTATCCCCGCGTCTATGATGGGACGGGTGACCGAGTTGACTCATATCAAGTACCTTCCCTACGATTGGTCGCTTAACTCCAAAGCAGGCAAGTAGCCCCGGTCCCTCAAAAGTACTTACATAATGAAAACGAACTAGAAGTATACGTTTAGAATGTTAACAGTCTGTCAGTACCTAACTACCCAATATTGCTAAGCTATCAAAAAGCACTATTTTTGACCTGTCTAAAATTCCGACAAAACTAGCCTTGATCTCCCGATGGAAAAGTTGGCCCGCGAAATGCTTAATAACCCAGTAAGGAATTCAGCTTTTTTGGTTTTCAGCATGAAAGGCACCATTATGTTCAAACAACTCACTTCTCTTTTGTGTACTTGCATTATTACCCTCACGCTCCTTTCGGGTTGCGGAAGTGGTACTAATACCTCAAATCTATCCGGGTCGGGTTGTACGGCAACTGGTACCTTAGATGCCGCCGGGACTACCGTCTCGAACATCATCGTCAATTTTAGTACCGGAACCTCCGGACCTTTCTCCGGAACTATCGGCGGACAATCTTTTACGGCGAATTCGGCCACGTATACTTATACCGGTTCATTGAATTACTCTTCGGCTCCAGCCATCGCTTTTACCGATCAGTCTTCGGGCGCCACAGGTAACTGTACCGTAATGGCTTCGGGTGGTACCAGTGGTGGAAACTGCGCGACTGGCTACACTTATATTGCCGGTGTCGGTTGTCAGCTTTCTTCGGGCGGTGGTAACAACGGTGGCTGCGCTACTGGTTACACTTTAATAAACGGCTCTTGCCAATACGGCGGCGGTAACAACGGCGGCTGCGCTACTGGTTACACGTTAGTAAACGGCTCTTGCCAATACGGCGGTGGTAACAACGGCGGCTGCGCTACTGGTTACACTCTGGTTAACGGCTATTGCCAATACGGCGGTGGTAACAACGGTGGCTGCGCTACTGGTTACACGTTAGTAAACGGCTCTTGCCAATACGGCGGTGGCAACAACGGCGGCTGCGCTGCTGGATACACTCTCGTAAATGGCTACTGCCAATACGGCCAAGCCAATATGTCGCTCAATTGCAGTTTGATTCCCATCAATCCTTCTCAGTACGCCATCTCTGGAGTACCGGTTGGATTCCAAATCGTTGGAGCGGGAAATCAAGCGCTTGAGCCGCTTAAGATTACCTCCATGTCTGATGGAGAGCCCATTTACACGCAGTTCCCTTATCTCTTAACGAACAACAATTCGTTCGGAGTCAGTTGGGCTTCTCGCGGACAATATACTTTGTCGATGGTCCTTGAATCAGCATCACGACCGGGAGTCCTCTGTAACGGCGGACAACACTTAACGTTGCTGGTTAACATTCTTTACTAACATCGACTAAAGCACTTAGGAGCATAGAGAAATGAAAACTACATCTAAGAAACGCAGCTCTAGAATCCTTCTTCTCGCTCTCCTAGTCGGAGCGATGTCGGTAGTCTCTTCAACGGGATTAGCTGGCAGCGTGAAGATCAATCTCCAGGGAGTAAACGGATCGGTTCAGATCTTCGGTGCGAACGATCGCGACCACCATCACGGCTACCCTCATGGTTCACTAAACAATATGTACCATGTGGAAGATTGGGCTCGAACTAACGCTGGCGGACATCCGTGCAACACATACCAATCCAGTTCGTGGTCTACTAATAACCAACCACCGGGTTACCCGTATCTTGGTTATGGCCAGTATCCTCAGTACGGGGGATACCCTGGTTATGGTGGTGGCGGTTACCCTGGTTATGGTGGTGGCGGTTACCCCGGTTACGGTGGTGGCGGTTACCCCGGTTACGGCGCTTATCCGACGAATGACCAATATCCTAGTTTTCCTGGCTATTCCAACCAGCTTAATGGCTTTACCGATCAAGTTATCGGCTATCCGAATCAGGGTGGTTCGACACTTTCGGGCGGTACTAGCGTCGGATCTTCTGGCGTCGGTGGAATTTATCCGCTTCAGCAAGGCAACTATCCGGTTCAAGGAACCTATCCCGGCACAGGACAAATTTATCCAGTATCGAATAACGGAAGTGTTCCTATCACTGGCTCGCTGATTAACAATTCAGCCGAGATTCCAGCGGCTCAGCAGCTTGTCCATCTTCCTTCGAACTAGAAAAACTCTTTAATCAACTATTGCCCGCCCAACCTTGGGCGGGCATTTTTCTTTCTTCCCCTACTTTCCCAAGGCCGTTTGCGCTATCGTGTAGGCAATGGCACTCGCTTCCACTTTGTACCGATTTCATATCAAGCTATCGGATGTAGATCGGGGCATCTATCAGCCACTTGAACTCCGAGTGGCAATGCATCCTTCTGAAGCCCTAACGTTTCTTCTTACCCGGGTAATCGCTTACTGCTTAAATCTTCAAGAGGGGATCGAGCTTACCCAAGGGATCGGTTCCTCCGACGAACCTGCAATTCATGTAAAAGATCTTACGGGTGCGATGAAGGTTTGGATCGATATTGGAACCCCTAGCGCCCGCCGTCTTCACAAAGCCTCGAAAGTCGCAAAAAAAGTCCTTGTCTATACCTACCGAGATCCCGCTATTTTAATGAAGGAGGTTTCGGGAGAAGAGATCTACCGTAAAGACGAGATCGAAGTTTACTCGCTGACTCCTAAATTTTTGAACGAACTTGCCACCACTCTCGATCGCGACAATTCCTGGGAACTCCTATTCACCGAAGGAGAGATTTCCATCAATGTGCGAGGCAAGTCAGTGCAAGGGGAATTGACCTTTCATCGTCTTGTAAAAGCGTAAGAAAAACTAAGGTATTCGAAACATTTTGATCTTATCGAAAGTTAAATTCTTAGACTGTGCTATACGACGCCCATGCGACTTACTTCCCTCTCCCTTCTTTTAGGCTTGTGCCTCATTTGCCCGCCTGCGATGGCGGGGAAGCTTCGGGTATCTATCGATTCGGATGACGAAGGGGTTTTGAGTGAAGCCGAAGTCACGGAAACGTTTGGGCAGCTTTCCCTGGAACTGTGGGGGAACCCCCGCAAGACAAAGCGCGTTCACACTTTCGCTTCATTACCTCCGAAACATATCGCGATCTTTCAAAAAGCTTCGGATGGAGAAGAGCTTATTTTTAGTGTGCCGGATAGTCGCGGGGGGAGAAGAAACTACCGTTTGCACGGCATTCTGTTCAAATTTCGAAATGGCATTTTAGAAAACGTAGCGGGAGGTTTTATGCCTCTCTTGGGAACGCCTGGCGAAGTTCCTAACTTTCCCACTACACAGTCTAGGTCCACGTTGGGGACCTCATCGGGCCCGCTGATCGAGACGATTGATCTCAACTTGGTGGAGGCTGCGTGGTCACCGGAGCTAGTCTACGCAGAGCCACACCGCCAATTTTTAGCGATCTCC
>JBBQIT010000056.1:0-12439 GCA_038325205.1 Bdellovibrionota bacterium | reverse complement strand
GAGGCTTTATGAAAGTACTGGTGCTTGGAACAGGCGGACGAGAACACGCTATTGCGTGGAAAATCCGTCAATCCCCCTCTTGTGAAACCGTCTACTTACATCCCGGCAATCCCGGAACCTCCAGCGCCAATTTCTCCGATTTCGGCAGAATCTCGGTCGATGACCTTCCTGCTCTTATTCAAAAATCCAAAGATCTTTCGATCGGGCTCGTCGTCGTAGGTCCCGAGGTACTTCTCGACAAAGGATACGCCGACGCTTTTAGAGAAGCTGGATTTCTTGTGGTAGGTCCTAACAAAAAGTCAGCGCGTCTTGAGACCAGTAAGATCTTTGCCAAAGAGTTTATGCGCCGAGCGCACGTTCCCACCTCCGATTTTTTTTCGGTGGAGAGCTTCCAAGAAATTATAGCTCTCAAAGAGGTGAGAAATACTTTTCCCGTCGTCCTTAAGTTGGATGGCCTGGCTGCAGGGAAAGGCGTCGTAGTTGCCGAAACGGCTCGAGACATCGAGGACTTTGCCGACCGAGTCTGGCAACGCAACGAATTTGGGCGCGGTGACCATTCGGTTTTGGTCGAAGAATTTATTGAAGGCAAAGAGGTCAGCTACATCGGCCTTTGCGATGGCACTTCCTTTGTTCCGCTGGCCAGCGCCACTGACTACAAAAGAGTGGGCGACGGAAACAGCGGCGCCAATACTGGAGGAATGGGCTGCATCTCCCCTTCCCCTTACCTAACCCCAAAGTTAGAAGAAAAGATTCAAAGCCGCATCGTGCAGCCCGTTTTAAAACAACTGGCAGCCGATAATCTCCCTTACCGCGGAGCGCTCTACATTGGATTAATGATCGACGCCAATGACGACCCTCACGTCATTGAGTTTAACGCTCGCTTTGGCGATCCAGAAACTCAGGCGGTGCTACTTAGAATGAAAAGCGACTTTATTGAGCTGCTAATGCACACGGCGAAAGGCACTCTCTCCCAAGCGGCTCCCCTTGAGTGGGCCAAAGAGGTTTCGGTCTATGTGGTAGCTGCGGCAGAAGGCTATCCCGCCTCCCCCAGAACAGGAGATCCCATCACCGGGCTTGATGCGGTTGATGCAAACACCCAAGTATTTTTCTCTGGAATCAAAGGATCGGGAGATTCTTTGATGACTGGAGGAGGCCGAGTCTTAGGATTAGGCACGCTCGCCCCTGACTTCGGCACGGCTCGAACCCAGATCTACCGAGACCTCAAGAGAATTGACTGGCAAGGCATCCACTATCGCAAAGATATTGGCGCGTAGTGATTGAAAAAGGCAAGGCTTGCCGTTAATTTAGGCACCTTAAGGAGAATCTCATGTCATTAGTCGCCCCGTTCCGCGCCCTGCACTATCAACCTAATGTGGTTCCGAATTTGTCCCAGCTCATCACTCCGCCTTACGATGTAATTTCGCCGGATGAAGCCAATACTTTTCGGTCGCAGAGCCCCTACAACTTCGCGCATATCATTTTGCCGCAAAAGACGGATGACGATTACTCCAAACAAGCCGCCGTCCTCCAGCATTGGAAAAAGACAGGCATCTTAAGTACAGATCCTGTTCCTTCGTACTATTTGTACCAACAGACCTTTACGGTAGAAGGTGTCATCCATCACCGCCGCACGTTGATGGCGTCTGTGGAACTTCACGACTTTAAGGACGGCGTCATTCTTCCCCATGAGAATACTCACGGAAAATACAAAGCTGATCGACTTCAGCTACTTCGCCAAAGCAAAACCAATTTGAGCCATATCTTTGCCATGGTGAAAGACTCCAGCGGAACTCTAGAATCGATTTACGAAAGATGGATGTTCCACGCCCCTTACTTGAAAGCCACAAGCCCAGACGGAATCGAACACGTCCTTTGGCGTGAAGAAGGCGCTAAAGCCGAAGAGATCACTAATTTTTTTGAAGGCAAGCCACTCTACATCGTGGATGGCCATCACCGCTACGAAAGTTCGGTCATGTACGCCAGAGAACAGAACGCGCTCGGCGATCCCGCCCATCCGGCGTCTCGCGGCCTCTTTGCCATCGCTAATGTCTACGACCCGGCTCTCATCGTTTTTCCAACGCACCGACAAGTAAAAGCCGCTTCCTGGAAAGACGTCACTCGGGATCGCGTCGAGAAACTCTTCGATCTTAGCCCCATGAATTACGATGAATTAAAATCGTTTTTGAGCAAAAGGCATGAGGTTCCTAGCTTTGGCCTTTTTGCGTGGAACGAGCTCTTCTTGGCGACACCACGTGATTGGAAATTGGCCGGTCCTACCGTTGGAAATTCAGTCGCAAAATTATCCGTTTACTGGTCCGACGAAAAAATTCTTAAAGAGATGTGCAATATCGGTGAACAAGAACGCTCTTCCAAGATCACTTATGAAAAGAGCCCCGACCTTCTCTGGCAGAAGAAATCCACCACCGATCTTATCGTTTTCCATGCGCCCCCTGCCGTAGAAGCCGTGACCGATGTGGCTGATGAAAGCAAATATATGCCTCAGAAATCGACCTATTTTTATCCAAAGCTTTGGGCAGGATTCACCATGCGTGAATTGGCGTAGTAACACGACTTGTAGCGTCATTTATTTTCGTAGGGCCCCCACCAAAGTCATCTAAAGAGGGTTTAAAGCCGATAACTAAGAGCGAGGTACCCATTAGCGCTCTTAGCCAAAAACCCCCTTCGTCCTTACGACTTCCGAGATCCACTAGCGTGCACTTGGACGCGATCCGTGCGCTTGCGGCCGCTGCGGTAATGGTTGGCCACCTTCGTAACCTCTTTTTTCAAGATTACGGCTCTCTAGCTCACCCCAACTTAGCTTGGAGCGGTTTCTATGTCCTAACTTCGTTAGGCAACCAATCCGTCATTCTCTTTTTTGTCTTAAGTGGGCTTTTGGTTTCGTTTGGCGCTTTCAAAGACGCGAACTATAAAAGCTGGTCTTGGAGATCGTACTTCATCCAAAGATTCACTCGCTTGGTCATCGTGCTCTGGCCAGCTCTCGTTTTAACTTTCGCTTTTGATACTTTGGGAAGGCATCTGTTCGGAGATTCTCATTTATACGGGGGAGACACATTAGGGGGCAACATCATCTCGAGTTCCATCGCTCCCCGTTCAACACTTACGGTTTACCTGGGCAACGCTTTTTTCCTCCAGCAATGGCTCGTAGTACCCGCGGGCACGAATACAGCCCTTTGGTCGCTTAGCTGCGAGTTTTGGTATTACGTTCTTTTTCCTCTGCTCTTTTTGACCCTTAAAAAAGGAAGTCTATTCTCAAAAATCGGACATGCCGCAGCTTTGATGGGCGTGTACTACCTACTTCCCAATCCCCTCACTTCAAATTTTCCTGTCTGGTTACTGGGATGCGCGATCAGTGTCGCTTGGGCTTTCTATAAAAGACCCACGCGGTTCGTGATCGCCTTAAGAGTCATCTCTGCCGTCGCGCTGGTGGGCACTTTAGCGGTAGCCCGCGCCAATCCCCATCAAGAAAGCTATCAAGTTCTGGTATGCCTCGCGATGACCGCTTTTCTATATTTTTTGATAGCGCCAGCGGAAACCGTATCCGCCCCCCCTACCCGATACGCGCGTCTGGCTCGCTTCTGTTCCGAATTCTCGTATTCGCTCTACTTAACTCACCTACCGCTGCTCTGTTTCCTAAGAAGTTGCCTGCTAAAAGATTCCCGCTGGCCAGCGGATCTTCTCCACGTGACCTTCGCCATCGCGATCGCCACCGTCGCCATAGGGTACGCCTATTTTTTCTCAGTATTCACGGAAGCCAACACGAATTCCGTGAGAAAGTGGTTGATGAAACGCGTTCAGCCCCAGACGTTGGAACAAGAAAGACCTTCGCTTCGAGACGCCGCTTAGGAATTTATGCAGGACCTCCCTCCCCTTACGGGATCCAGAGACCATTTTTTTGCGAGGCCATTTGAATTTGTCGGACGCGATTGAAAAAAAGCCTTTGGTGATATCCCCCGAAAGGCTTTGGAAATAACTCACTCCACTCGAGAGCCGTAAACTTCGCTAGATTGTCCATCGTCTGGCGCGAATAGGTATCGGTGTAGATCGCAGACCTTCCCTTCTTCGTAAGATGGAACCACAGCGCTTGGTTCCAAATAACGTAAGAAAGCGTTTCGTCGACGAAAGATCCTACTTTGCTGTGAATATTTTCAAGCTTTCTCTGGTCCAGGTAAGAACCGAATGCTTCCTTAATCACTTCCAGCGTCGGATCTTTGAGTTGATGAGGCGAATCAAAGGGAAAATCTGTGGACGGGGCCGACCCCTGGGCTTCGCGCTTAAATCCACGACAAACAAACGGGTGATCCCCGTAACGAATCATCTGCAAAATTAAAATCCCTTCATTATCGATAAGGGCCAAGCCGCCAAACCGATCGATAAGCAGATTTCCCCAATGTCTGTCCCACTGTCCTGCGATAAATAAGAGGACGGCCATGTCCGCTTTCCTCTTGGGGGTCAGCTTCGCTAGCGCTAGCTTCTTTTCGTCTGGGCTATCCACGAGATCAAAAGTGTCTTTCAAATAATATTGAAAGCTACCCTTCTTTCCTCGGATTCTTCTTAAGACTGTCGGCAAAACAAGCTTGGTTTGGAGCTTCTGGGAAAGCTGATACATCGACACTTCGGCGACGCTAGACCAAGGGAATTCGGGGTCCTCGTCAGGTTTAAAAACGCCTGCGAGTTCATTCTCTAACTCTACGTAGTAAGCTTCCGCTTCTCCCGTGTATGGCCTACCTATCTCTTTGAGATGTTCTTGGATGGTAACGATGCTTTTGATCTCGCCATGAAGAAGTCCTTCCTCTGTCCTTTCAAAGTTCAATCGCTCGTCCCAAGGCAACTTGGAGATACACGCCGGCCCTCGCGGCATCGCCGCTAGCGTCCATCCCAGAAGTGCAGTCACAAGAAGAAGAAGCGAGACTATCGAGTTTCGGCTATTCGTAAAACCTCTTATTGCCGACCGCCATCTGCTGCAGGAGCTGCGACGGCTGGAAACGCATTCCATAAGTACGAGTAAAGACCTCTAAGTCACTTACGATGCTATCGATACCGACGGTATCGGAATACTTAAGAAGGCCTCCTCGGAAGGGAGCAAAACCGGTTCCAAAGATCATCCCGATATCAATTTCAGCAGCGTCTTTGACCACGTTCTCTTCCAGGCAACGAGAAGCTTCGTTAACCATTAAGTAGACCATTCTTTTTTGGGCGACTTCGTCGGTGAGTTTGCTATCTCGTTTCGGAATGCTGGTCTTATTGAGAAGAGTCGCGTCGAAGGTCTTTTTCTTTCCGTCATAGACGTAGATGCCTTTGCCGGTCTTTTTTCCCAATCGCGTGTTGTCTCCCGCAATGAGCTCCATTAAGGCCGGTGGCTTCATACGTTCTCCAAAAGCACCGTAAAGCACTTTGGCTACCTTAGTGCCCACATCAAGGCCTACTTCATCAAGAAGCGCCATGGGTCCCATCGGCATTCCAAACTTCTCCATCAAAGCGTCGAGTTCCGTGACCGAGAATCCTTCGGCCACCAGCTGCACCGCTTCACTGAGATAAGGATTTAAGATTCGGTTTACGACAAAGCCTGGAGAATCTTTCACTACGATTGGGGTCTTTCCCAATCTTTTGGCGAATTGGAAAACCGTAGCGACGGCTTCGTCCGAGCTATCTTTTCCGCGAATCACTTCAACGAGAGGCATTTTGTCGACGGGATTGAAAAAGTGCATCCCGGCGACGCGCTTCGGATCTTTGCAACCAGAAGCAATCGCGTTCACCGAAAGGCTCGAGGTGTTACTCGCGAGTATCGTCGTATCAGAGACCGCTGCCTCTAGCTCTTTAAAGACCTTCTTTTTAATCTCAAGATCTTCTACGATAGCTTCCACCACGAGATCCATGTGCTTGAAGCCCGACCAACTCGTGGTCCCTTCAATTCGCTCCATCGCGTTTTGCAAATCGGTCGGCTTGAGCTTTCGACGATCGGAAAGCTTTTTGAACACTTTGTAAGCGGCTTGGTATCCTTTGGTGATGGCATCCCAATTCACGTCTTTCATCCGGACGCGAACATTTTTCGCAGAAAAGAGCTGCGCGATTCCACCGCCCATAACCCCAGCGCCTAACACGCCCGCGTTTTTCACTTCTTTACCCGCCACACCGCTTGGCGTTCCTTTGTCCTTTTTTACTCTTTCCGTGAGGTAGTAGACGTGAATCAGATTTTGAGCGACAGGCCCTTTGACTAACTCTCCAAAAGCTTCGGCCTCTGCCCGAAGGCCTTTTTCAAGAGATCCCCCGTAAGTCTGCTTGATGACTTCGAGAGCCGCAAGGGGAGCGGGATAGTGGCCTTTAGTTTTTTCCATTAGCTTTTTCTTAGCTAGATCAAAAACCAGCCACTTACCGCCAGGAACCGTTTCCAATACCTTTTCTTTGAAATCTTTTTGGTGCATCGACTTTCGTTTAGCGCGAGTCTTTGCTAATTCGTTAGCCCAAGCGATAGCCTTTTCTTCTAAGACTTCTTTCGGGGCTACTTTATCTACTAGACCTAGCCGCTTCGCCGCTTTACCGTCGACAGCTCTTCCGCTTAGGACCAAATCGAGCCCTTTTTCAAGGCCGATAAGACGAGGCATTCTTTGCGTTCCACCCCATCCTGGAATGATTCCAAGATTCACTTCCGGTAACGCGATTTTCGTTTCGGGTGCATCACTGGCCATGCGGTAATCGCAAGAGAGGGAAAGTTCGGTTCCGCCCCCCATGCAGGCCCCGTGAATGGCCGCGATCGAAGGGATAGGCAAAGCTTCCAAGAAATTAAAAATATGGTGAATCTTATTTAAGAACTCGACCGGATCTCCTCCTGAAGTGAGCGTCTTAATCTCAGCGATGTCGGCACCCGCGATAAAGATGGAGGGCTTTTTGCTGACCAAGACCAAAGCTCCTAACGATTTGTCCTCTTCCACTTCGGCAAGAATATCCGCCAATCGCAACAGAATCGGAGTCCCCAAAGTATTCGCTTTGGTGTTCGGCGCGTCGAAAATAATGACGCCCACAGCCCCGTGCTTTTCCAATCGCACGGCCTTTTCGGCATTTCCGACAGCTCCTTCCTTAAACTGAGAACTAACTTTAGAACGGAACGACTGAACTTCTTCTTTAAATGACACGGTAGACACTTCCATAACCTTCAATCCTATCTTTCCAATAAAAACGCTGCGCCCTGGCCACCACCAATACAAAGAGTCGCAAGACCGCGACCTTGATTGGAACGCTTCATCTCTAAGAGACAAGTGAGAACTAGTCTCGCTCCGGTCGCTCCGACGGGATGTCCCATCGCGATAGCACCGCCGTTTACGTTGAGCCTGTCATCCTTCAGCTCGCCCAATTCTTTTTTACGACCCAACTTTTCCACACAATAACTTTTAGACGCAAACGCCCTTTGGTTAGCGATCGCTTGCGCTGCGAAAGCTTCGTTTAGTTCCACGACATCAATATCGGAAAGCTCCACATTGGTAGCTTCCAGTAATTTTGAAGTGGAATAGATGGGGCCCATGCCCATACGCTTGGGTTCGCATCCTGTGAAGGCAAAGCCTTCGATCGTTCCTAAGATTTCGCGTCCTTCGGCTTTGGCTTTCTCGTAGTTCATTAAGACTAAGGCGACTGCCCCATCAGTAACAGGACAAGCATTGCCCGCCGTTACCGTTCCATTTTCTTTATCGAAAAAGGGACGCAGTTTCGCCAAAGCTTCTAACGACTGGCCATCTCTTGGACCCACATCAGTGCCAAGATAACCTGAATAATTTGGCTCTAAGGCCACAGGCAAAATCTCTTCGTCAAATTTACCCGCTTTTTGCGCAGCTATGGCACGCTGGTGACTTCGCAAAGCAAAAGCATCTTGCTCTTCTCGAGTGATCCCAAAATCGCGGGCCAAGATTTCAGCCGTCTGTCCCATGTTTAGGCCTGAGACCGGATCGGTAAGCCCTTCCATTAGCGCGACTACAGGAGTCAACCACTTGGGTCGAAACTCGGTGAACTTTTGAATCTTTTCGGCAGAGTTTTTTCCGTAAGTGAGCGTCGCGAAAAGTTCGGTCATCTCGTCGCCGTAAATCAGAGGCATGTTGCTCATGCTCTCCGTTCCACCGACTAACATTGTTTCGGCGAGCCCCATCCCAATTTTCATGCAACCTTGCGCGATAGCTTCCATCGCGGAAGCGCAATTACGATGAACGGTGTAAGCCGAAACGGATTCTGGAATACCAGACCGAAGCGCTATCACTCTAGAAATGTTCGCCGCATCCGCTGGCGTTCCGGCATTTCCCAAAACCACTTCGTCAATCGTGGTTCGGTCGAGATCTAGCCGAGCAACCGCTTCTCGAACGGCCGCGATTCCTAAATGAACCGCCGTACAGTCCTTGAGCTTGGTCCCGGCTTTAGCAAACGGGGTCCTTACTCCGGCGACAACAGCAACTTTATGGTTTTGTTTTTTGGCGACCCAGGCATTCAACACATATCCCCACTTTCACTAGCGGGAATCGACTATCTGCCTATCTGCGTTCTAGGCCTCGCCATGAGGCGGCGTTCTTGAGGGCTTGCCATTTCGCGAGAAATATCTCTTCCCGCATTTTCAGACTATCCAGACAACGCTGCTTAGCCTGTTCAGGGGAACGCCGGTAGAGCACCGGATCAAAATGGCAAACCGGGCAGATCAGCTCCCGCTTGAATTTGGCGATATAATAGACCTCAGAAATCCCAAAACACAACAGTCCTGATGCAACGGCCATCCAAAGGCTCGCAATCCAACCGAAGGTCAGAAACCCCAATACCCCGATCACTATGGTCCAAAGTACCGTCATGGAAAAGATTCGAACCCAAGGCATCTGAAGACTTGGCGTCTCCCTACCAGTGGAACAAACCGGACAAAAAACGGAAACAGATTTTGGTGTTGTCATATGATGTCTCGGAAGTAGCTTCGCACATTACGGCCGTAGCGCAATAACTAGAAATGACACGGCGAATATTCCAATTCGTGTTTTTTTCGTCGGGCGTTCACAGGGTTCCCCTATCGACGGGGAGTTGTCCCTTCCAATAAATCCGCATCTCTGTAATAATCGTTGTAAGAACTCGACCTTCATTCAAATCCGGCTCAGGGAAAAAAGAATATGTGGCAATGTTACTATTGTCGGTTGCCCTTACCTCAGGAAGTGCAACGTAAGAACCGACTTTGCCCGAATTGCGGAAGTGACATCCATGCCTGCAAGAACTGCTCGCATTTTGACGAGAGTTTGAGTTCCCAATGTAGTGAACCTAATAGTCCCTGGATCCGCGATCGCGGCACTCAAAACAACTGCACCTACTTCGAATTCAAAGACAGCGCCACGCGCGCTACCCAAGAAGCCCAACACGGCGAGCGAACCACAGAAGCCGAAAAGGCCAAAGAGGCCTTCCGCGCGTTATTCCGCGACGCTTAGCCCAATCCTCC
This sequence comes from Bdellovibrionota bacterium, assembly GCA_038325205.1. Lineage (GTDB taxonomy): Bacteria > Bdellovibrionota > FAC87 > UBA2466 > UBA2466 > JBBQIT01. Next base: position 2,979 of record JBBQIT010000056.1, on the reverse strand, counting down.
ACAGCATCCACTCGTCCTTGGCGACTTGTCCGGCGTAGCCAAAGGCGAAGCGGGAAGCGGGGTAAACCCTTCAAAAATCTTGACTTTACCTCCTGCTTTATTTACCTCTAGGCATTCGATAAAAGCTTGTAAGCTGCGTTGCGAACGCTTAGGCTGACTGCTTTTCGACAAGGTCCCATAGGGATGATGCCCTTGTGATCTTAGGTGAAAACAATGATTTTGTTGTCGATTTTCTCGAGATAGGTGGCTGAACGAATGGCTAAGGACACTGATAAAGGTTCCCCAGAAAAAGATCAAGTTAAGGCAAAAGGCCCGGTAAAGGCCCATGCTTCTAAGAAAACAGTGGCTACTAAGGCCGCTAAAGTGGCGAAACCCCATAAGGGTGGTGCTGCTCAGGAAGCTGCGCCCAAAGTCGCCAAGAAGAAATCTTCTGGCACTCCTGGACCGCGCCCCAAATTAAACCCCCGTACCTATTTCGCCAAACCAGGCGAAGTGAAGCAAGCATGGAAATTGATCGATGTAGCCGGACAGCCGCTAGGACGCGTCAGTACCTACATCGCCACCACTTTGATGGGCAAAGACAAGCCCACCTTTACGCGCACCTCTGACGTGGGCGACTTCGTCATTGTCGTGAATGCGGAAAAGGTAATGCTCACGGGTAACAAGTTGAACGATAAGCTCTATCAATATCACACGGGATACGCCGGTGGTTTGAAGACGTTCACTGCCAAAGAAATTTTAGACAAGCACCCTGACCGGCTCATTAAGTTGGCCGTTTATCGAATGATCCCGAAAGGGCACATGGGTCGCACCCAGTTTAAGAAACTTAAAGTTTATAAGGGAACTGAGCATCCGCACAAAGCGCAGCAACCAATTCCTGTAACTTTGCCGCAATTCCGACGAACTGAAAGGGTTTAAGTATGGCAACCGATACGATTAGTACTACCGGTAGGAGAAAGACCGCGATCGCGCGAGTCCGTCTCGTCCCGAATGGTGATGGAACCATCGTGGTTAACAACAGAACTTTTGAAGAGTATTTTCCTCGCGATGTTTTGCGAGCGAAAGTGTTGCGTCCCCTGTTGCTTTCCGAAAAGCAAAAAGGCGTGACGATCCTAACGCGTGTCAATGGCGGTGGAATCGCGGCGCAAGCCGGAGCGATTTCTCACGGCATCAGTCGCGCGCTTCTAGTTTTGGACATTAGCCTTAGAGGAATGCTCAAGAAAGACGGGCTACTTACCCGTGATGATCGTATGAAAGAACGTAAAAAGTACGGTCAAAAAGGCGCCCGAAAGAAATTCCAGTTCTCCAAACGATAACATCGTATTGGATTCAATTTACCAACTCCGCAGGTGCTGCCTGCGGAGTTTTTTTTTGCCAAAAAAAAATGAGATGAAGAAAAGTGAGCTGAGGATTTACAGAAACGAATAGGTAAGCGAAAGGCCAAAGCCCGCGAGGCTGTCGTTTTGATTCTTAACGTAAAGGTGATTCAACGCGTAAGCGTAGGTAATCGAGCCCGAGAGCTCGGTTTTGATCCAGCGGTAGGTCATATCCAGACCGGTCCCGTAACGTTTCTCAGGCGCCCCCCCCAGAGTAGAGGCCAAAGACTTTCCACGAACCTCATAAAAACCCCGTAACGTTCCCCTCAGTCGTCCGAAAGGAACTCCCCCATCTAGATAGAGCCCCTCGGCGTCGGGCCCCAAGGGATGGCCTATAGGAGTCGAGAGATAGGATAACCCCTGCGAAAAAACGGTGCTTCGATAAGCGGTTGGTACCGTGTGAACATACTCGAGCCTTGCTTCGCCCATTCCTAGCTTTGGAAACCACACCCCCGCAAGAACACTGACCTCGTTCGAAAACCATTGTGAAGGTTCCGAAAGTTTTTCAAACATAAACTGCGAATACAATTTTGCAGTGTGTTCAGGAAACCAAAAGCCTAAATGCAGAGCCATATTGCGACTCCGCTTCAACATAAGGTCATCAGAACCCGAATAAAAAGCGGTCTTAAGCGTATCTGAGAGAGAGAGGGAGGGGACCCCGTCGCCGCCGAACTGAAACATTTCGAGAAGAGCCAACTCCATCCAATCGGCCGGGCGAGCCCCAATGCCAAGCCCCCAAAAGTGAGCATTGTTTACTAAAACCGACGGCGTCGCTGTAGTAACAAAAGTCTGCAACGAAAAACTTCCTAAAAAGCCCAATCGATGGGGACGAATATCGAACTTCAATAGATTGAAAGGCGAAGTGGCGCCCGAAAGCAAAAGGGACCCGTGTGCGGTTTGTCCGAAACGCAACCCTACCCTTCCATAGGTGAGTTCGGCGCGGCGGTAGCCTAATTTCAGATACCCTTCTTGCAGATAGAATTTTCCGAAAGCACTTTTGGAGGTGTCTAAGGCTCCGACCCAACCCGGAGTAGCCGCTGCAGCAAATCGGATAGTCCGGCCCGCTTGCGCGTTGACCGTGGCTTCCAGGAAAAGGTTTTGTCCGTCGCGCGTAGGACGCCCTTCCCGCAAAGGAACTAAGGGAAGCACGGAAGCGTCCAACCCCAAAAGCGGAACGGAGTCCGAAGGAATCGCAACCAGCGAAGCTTTACCATCAAACGCCCGCATCGGACGCGTGACAACGTCTCGCTCAAAAAGAAGCCACTCGGGCCCCTTACAATTTAAGGGATTGCCTTCTTCATCGTCTTCCGCGGACGGAGGGACGACCGATTGCTGAACGTCACCGTAAGCTAAAGGGCCAAAGACGCGGAGCTCGGGTTTCAGACACCCATAAGCTTCAAGTCTTTCGTAGTAGGAGTTGTCAACACGCCCGGCCGGGACATCCACTGTGGTAATGGCCCAAACGGACGGGCTCAATAAACCAGACAAGCCAACGAATAATCCAAGCCCCCATGCCCTGCTTCGCATGAGGGTAATAATACCACTACTCTATATCGACGAGCTCGAAAGACGTTTCGTTGCCAAAAAGTTTCGTTACTAAAGG
>JBBQIT010000055.1:0-12524 GCA_038325205.1 Bdellovibrionota bacterium | reverse complement strand
GGGAATCCGGCCGTCTGAGCGAGCTAAGTTTCAGAGAGGTAAATGCCATAGGTCCGGTTAGAAAATCCTTAAGGGAAGTTCACAAGTTGGTAATTATAGCTGCTGGCGACTCGACGAAGGTAATTAAAATTTATCCTCGGTTTTACGCACCTAGACAATGATTACTCGTTGAACGAATTGAAACGCTCGGCCTATTCGTTTAACCTAACGAACGGTGCTTTCAACTAAGGTAGTGGTTCCCCTATGTTGTTGTGCGTGAATCCCAAAACTGTTGAAATGAAGAAGTAATTCCCGTCTTGGAGTGAAAATGCATTGGATGTTGAAGGTTGCCGCCCAAAAAACTCTCTCAGGAATTCCCCGAGGGAGAAATCTCTATTGCGCACTTCAGCGGCACGTCATTCGCTCGATGCCGCCTGACGACGATGCTTTTCTGACAGCCGTTATGATGGCTGAACGCCACCTCCGCACAATCGAACGTTACGTAAAACTACCCTTACAACAGATTAAAGCCTACGAGTTCGGTGCTGGCGCCACGCTCAGTACCGCTATGACTTTCTATGCGAAGGGAATCAGTTCCCAGACGGTGACTGATGTTTCGCCCTTAGCTCGCCACTGGTCACTTGATCATACGTCTGACCAATTTCGTCGATGCTTGCCCAATCGCTTCTCGCGGCTTCCCGAACTCCCTCTTTCGAAAATGAACATCGAATATCTTGCGCCTCACCCCGCCATTTATCCCAGCAACAGTACGTATGATGTCGTGACGACAACAAGCGTTCTTGAACATATCCCGGCAAACGATATCGGTCCCATTCTGTCCGGACTAAGAGCTTTGCTCAGCCCCGGGGGAGTCATGATTCATCACATCGACTATAGTGACCACTGCGCGCACGGACAATCGGACGTTTCCGAATATAACTATTTGCGATATTCAGATAGGCGGTGGGATTGGATAAATTCCTGCTTTAATTATCAAAACCGATTGCGCCATTCCGATTATCTGGGGTTGATCGAAAAGGCGGGATTTGAAATAGTTAGCGTCGACACGACCCAAGCTGATGCAGAAGATCAAGCGTCGCTTGAGACAATGACCATTCATCCACGATTTTCTGGCTATTCGAAAGACGATCTCGCTATTACGCATGGCTACATCGTGGCGCAACCACGCTAAGAAACTGAAGTGGGTTCACTCACGCGAATTCCCATTCAAAAACATTAGCCGTTGCCCTTCCCGATCTGGATAAGTTAGGATTTCCAACTGGGGGCGAACCAATCTTGCTAACTGTCGTACAAAAACAATCTTTTTACGATAATGGCTATCTCATTATCGATGATTTCTACCATCCGGCAGAACTCAACGAGTTTAAAGAGGCCTATAGAGAAGTTATCCGCGCGTCACTTGTAAGAGCTTCGCTAGATCTGAACCAATTTGCGGGGCACGAGTTCGACACGGGAATGATGGCGCTTGAAACGGCAAGCCACTCTATAGTCGCTGATATCTACGATACGGTGGCTCAAATCCCCCAGTTTCTTCGAATTGTAGCAAAGCGAGAAACCAACACTGTCATTAACGAACTCATGGGGAGAGCAGATAGCTCCCCTCTCTACACTTTTACCAATCGTTGTCGAATTGACCCGCCGCGAGATTCGCGGCGCACCTATGGATGGCACCAGGAAATTTTTTATACCATTCCTGAAAGTCAATTTATCCAGACGTGGGCTCCGTTAATCCGCGATACCACGGTCGCCAATGGAACGATCGAAATTTGCCCGGGCAGCCACAAAGAAGGGATCGCTTCCCAAGCGTGGATTGAATCTCCGGGACGCGCGCTTCAGATCATCGTAGACGACTCATTGGTGCAGAAATATCCAGCTAAAGTTGTCCCGATGCGACTTGGCCAATTACTTCTATTTAGCGGTTCTCTATTTCACCGAAGCGGAAATAATGTCTCACAACAGGTCCGATACTCTTTGGTGGGGATGTACCATAATGTCGATAAGCTTGAGTTCCGTCCTCCGCACATTGACTTTTTGCATAAGCGAAAAAGCGCAAAGGAGTTTTACTCAGCCGAAATGGACCGTAAACAGAAAGCGACCGAGCCATCGAGGAGCCTACAAATCAATGAACTCTCTTCGAGTCTCGAGTCACCCATCACAACATGATTTCACCTGGACTCAAGGTAGTTTTAGCGTACTTGCTCATCACCTACCTTTTGCCATGTCTTTATAATACGTTCTTTGATCTTGCCTCCATATCGAGCTATCACGTCTACCCTGTGCACGGATGGGCACTTACCTTTGTTTTAGCATTTAGCCTTCTGCTAATTTTCTACGATAGGAGGCATCAATACTCCAAACCCACGCCCCCGCTTGAAGCCACCAGTTTACCCATTGCAAAATTGAGATTTTTTATCTCCATCGGTTGCTGCCTCGGGGCGGTTCTAGGATATGTAGGTGGGTTGAGCGACTTTCGATACGCCTCTGACTCCGCGTTTGCGGGACGATCAATTCTCGTTTATTTGCTCGCTATCATTCCGAACCTTCTTAAGTTCGACTTTTTGTACCTCATCTTTTTTCACGCGAACCGGGATCGGCATGACGCGCGATTGAATGCACTAACCCGGATCTTCGTGTGCGGAGCCTTTCTCTTTTCAATCAACGGAACGGCATCCGCTCTCTATTCGATTCTTTATCTTTTCTATGCATTTGCTCCGAATGCTTTTGTAAAACAACTCACTAAATCGACCTCGCGCAGAAAATTATTTGCAACGCTACTCGTGGTCCTGTCGATTGCAGTGGTAACAGTGGCACTCAGTTGGATACTCGGAGAGACCATCAAGCGAGGTGGGGATTTCGAAAACACGAAAGTTATCGCTTTCGATGCTACTTTCCTGGCTTGGTTTTTCCATTGGGTAATGGAACGTTGTAGCTCAAGCTACTTTTCCCTGCTTATGGTTTTGGACCAGCACTTGTTACAAATCAATTTAGAGCCGTTGAAAAACCTCTATATTCCATTTCAGGCCATCATCTATCGCCTTAACATCTTATTCGGGCAACCGTTTTTCATAATGAAGCCTGAGATCTCGTCAATTTGTCGACTGAACTACTTACTTACGACCATTCAAGTCGCCGAAAGAGAGGGCACCTCGCCAGGTCTGATCGGAGGGTTCATTCTCTGTTTTCCATTTCCGCTGAGTATCATCACGCTAGTCGTTTACTCTGCCAGCGTGATTAAACTTCTCAATTCCTTTATCGGGTTAATGCCGCGGGTTCCTAATCTGATCGGACTCGTGCTTATCGCATGGTTTTTTCTTCCCTTTTTTGAGTCCCCTATTGATCTGCTCATTTTAATCGATGACACAAACGTTACGATTTTGCTCACCCTTACGTTCGTATACTTTAAGTTGCGAAATCAAAAACGGAAACTAAGTAGTTACAAAAGATGGGCCAAGAACGGAACGTCGAGCCACTATCTAGTCCCGTATGGAAACCCAGAATGAGTGTTGATCTAACAAAGGCGGCTCTTGCGGAGATACTAGAATCTGCCCGAACGGCTTTGGGTCCCGTTACACGAAGAAAACTTTCGCGTGCTTCTATCGAGGTAGAGATTCGAGAAAAGGGATTGTGCGTTATTCCAAATTATTTGGGTCTCGAAACGATTTTTCAACTCAAGCAAGAGATCGATCGTGTATTAACGCTGAGACAGAATACTACTTGGTCAGATGAGGAAGGCTCCGACAGACGGGTTTTTGGAGCGGAGCAAGATAGCCCGCTAATTCATGGGTTTCTCAACGACAGCTTCATAAGAGAAGTTGGTAAACGGTATACCAGGAGTCGGTTGGCCGGGGGACTGACTTTGGCGGCGAAAGTGGAGTATCGCAAAGGAAATAAGGGTTCAGGGGGAGGATGGCACCGAGACTCTCCTATTAGCCGACAATTCAAGAGTATGCTCTACCTGAGCGATGTAGATCCAACTAACGGTCCCTTTGAATACCTCGTGGGTTCCCACCGTAAATCGAGTCTTTTGGGTTTGATTTCGAAAAACCTTCAATCGTTTCGTCAAAATCGTTTCTCGGACGAAGAAATCGTCGCAATTCTCAAGAAAACTGGAATCACTAAAGTTCAAGTAGTAGGGGGAAAAGGTGATCTTGTCTTGGTGGACACTAAAGGGATTCATCGAGGGGCACCGCTGATTCAGGGAGAGAGATATGCGCTCACCAATTACTACTTTCCGCGTCGAATACCGAACGGGTTTAGCGAACTCATGATGGGAGCACATGCTCGGAGAATATAAGCAGAGCATAAAACGCGTGCTCAGACATTTTGGCTATGATCTCAAACGCTCAAGCCTATCTCGATCCAAGCAATTGCAACTCTACACAGAGTTATTTGGAGTCGATGCCGTAAAAGGGAGAAGATTCTATAACATAGGCGCTGGTGACTTTCGCCATGCCTACTGGACTAATGTAGATCATCCAAGCGCATGGTACTCCCCGCATCAAGCAAGAAATATCCACGTCCCCTGGGACATCAGCTCGCTACAACCATTTGCCGTTGAAGATCAAAGCGCAAGCCTGATTTACACCAGTCACACGATTGAACACTTGCAGGACGAACACACTCTGCACATGTTTGTCGAATCAAACCGAGTCTTGAAGGCCGGTGGGATCATTAGAGTGACCAGCCCAGATATTTTACGTTACTATGAAGGGTATCAAAGACGAAATCCTTACTTGCTACCCAATCTTGATCTCCAACACGATTTTTCGATTCAGGACGTCTTCCTATATCAATTTGTTTCACAATTCTCTCGTGCCTGGAAAATGCACTCACCTAGCGGGGCTTCGGATAGGGTATTTACCGATTCGGAGATCGATCAAATTTTCTCGAGCCTTTCCTTAGAAGAAGCTTTGAACTTTTTCACCAAGCAGTGCAATTTCGAGCTTCAAAGAAAGACGCCGGGTGCCCACATCAACTGGTGGCACTATGAGAAGATTAAACAATTTTTATCCCTAGCTGGTTTTAAGAACATTCGAAGATCCGCGTACGGTCAGAGTACTTGCCCTGTACTTCAAGATATAACGGTGTTTGATAATACTCACCCGGAGCTATCCGTTTACGTCGAAGCAGAGAAATAGGTCTTATCTAGATTCTGTCGCGTTTCAGGCGCAGAATCGTTCCTGAGCCTGAGGCGAAGGATCCCGTTGTATCAAGCAAGGCCTTTGTACGGAAAGGGGTGAATTACATCAGACTGAATCATTTGACTTGCGGCGCTGGTGCGGCCAGTTCACGCTAATATTTGAAACGCTAGACACTTAAACTTCCAGTTCATAAAGAGTCATTGAAGAAATTCTTCAAAATTTCAAGTCCTACTTGACCGCTTTTTTCTGGATGAAACTGTGCTCCCCATACGTTGGCGCGGTTGACCAGGGCAGCTATTTTCCATCCTCCATAGGACGTGGAGGCCACTACGAAGGAATCATCCGTTGCCGCCATGAATGAATGAACAAAATAGACGCTGCAAGCTTGAGGCAGATTCTTCGAGAGATTTTTGGTGCTAGCGGAAAAATTCAGATCACCCCAGCCGATGTGAGGGATTTTATGACTTTCGCCACTCAGATTTGTTTGAGGAATCGCGACGACCTGTCCTGGGATTAAACCAAGTCCCCTTGTTTCTGAATGCTCAGTTCCCATATCAAATAGCATTTGCATTCCCAAACAGATCCCCAAAAGCGGCCTATTACTCCTCGTATACCGGCAAAGAGCCGAGACAAGATTGCGTGATTGAAGCTCGCGCATACCATCGGGAAACGCTCCAACGCCCGGGAGAACGAGATATTCAGCATTTTCAATTTTGTCAGGCTCAGAGATCAATTCCGTCTCTTGGCCCAAGTAAGAAAACGCTCGGGAGACGCTAAGCAGGTTTCCTACACCATAATCTACAATGCTAATTCGTTTTTTTTTCATGTCGTTCTCACATCAAAGCCGCTTTGCTTAATCCGTTGGCGGATATTTGGGGTCGTTTCCCGGTTGTAGTGCAGGATGTCTGCCATAGCTACCGCATCAGCTTTTCCTCTGTTCAAGACGTCGATGAGATGATCTATAGTCCCCATTCCCCCACTCGCGATTACGGGCACTCTCACCTTCGTTGTAACAGCTTTTACAAGTTCAATATCGAATCCCCTCCGGGTTCCCTCGCGATCCACAGACGTTAAAAGTACCTCGCCCGCTCCGCGTTCCACTGCCTCTTGTACCCATTCGACAACGTCTCGGTCTGATTTTTCTCGACCACAATTATAGTAGGCCTCCCAATTTCCGCGTTCTGTCCGTTTGGCCTCCACTGAAAGAACCATGGCCTGGGAGCCAAAACGATTTGCAACCTCGGTAATAAACTCAGGATTCCTGATGGCGGCAGTATTGATGGCCACCTTGTCGGCTCCCGATCTCAAGGTTCTTTGCACGTCCTCAAGGGTTCGAAGCCCTCCCCCTACAGTAATGGGAATAAAAACCTCTGAGGTGGTCTTTTCAACGATGGCGGAGAGGCTATTGCGGCCGTAAAGACTAGCCACGGAGTCCATGTAAATGATTTCGTCGATTCCAGCTTCATCGTATTTCCTGGCAAAGACATTTGGATCGCCTATTACCCGTAAGCCCTCCAAGTTGATCCCTTTAATGAGATTGGCTCCTTTGATATCAAGGCGAGCAATGAGACGGATGCGCGGCAACGCTTTCTCCTTTGTTCGTTTGGTTTTTTTTGCCCAAAATAAAACTGCAAAGCTCTAAATCAAATAGAGTGTCCACGTCTACGCTGCTGGGCTCGTCCATTAGATAGGCAAGGGTTGGCTGAGCAAAGAAGGAACGGGTTCTTTCAAAAATCTCTCTATTAACGACGTAGATGGCCCCATTTTGTCGAACCGTCAAAGGAAGTTCGGATCTCGGAGTCCCCAGTTTTTCAGGCCCAAACAAAGGCTTCAGGTGTTTACCTTCCAGTAGCAGCGATTTCATCGGATGATGGACCGAAGTGGTAACGCTAACAACAGAGGAAGCTTCCGTGCCTAAGAAAAGTTGGAGGCATTCCGTAATATGTTCACTGGTACGAAGTGGAGAGGTTGGCTGAAGCAGCACGACGATGGCTGGAGTTATACCCTGCTCTGAGATGACTCGGATGGCGTGTAGAACGGCGTCTTCCGATCTCGATTGATCGCCCGCCAAATGCGCCGGGCGTGCAATGGTATCAGCTCCAAATTCACGGGAGACTTTTGCAATCTGGGGATCGTCCGTTGTCACAAAGCATCGTGACACGAGAGAGCACTTCAAAGCCGCCTCGATCGAATGTGCGATCAGGGGCTTCCCTTCTAAATCGATAAGATTTTTCCCTGGAATTCCTTTTGACCCGCCTCGTGCAGTGATTATAGCGTGAATAATAGGACTGACACTACGCATCGATGACCTGATTCCATCGCACCTGTTCGTTTAACTTAATGTCTTCCCTGGCGACGCGGTTCAATAGCTTTGGATAATCTACGGCCATGATCTCTCCTGTGCCGGGACGCTTAACCCAGATATTGTCTTCCGTGAGCCGCTCCCCAACCGCAATGTTACTGATGGCAACGACCGAAGCGTAAGCAAAATCGATCGTCGGCTGTTCTTCAGGCAGGATCTCTTTACACCCTCCTCGAGCTGCATGGATCGCTCTGCTACCCTCAATGAGATCTTTTAGGTCGTAAGGGTCCATCGAAATTGGGATATCTGGCCCTGGCCAACTTTTGTCCGAGGTGAAGTGGCGCTCCAAAATGGCCGCGCCCAGTGCGACAGCCCCGAGACAGGGGTAGTTCGATATTGAATGATCGGAGAGACCGACGACCGCATCTGGAAACTGGGATGCAAGTTCTTGAAGAGCCCCAAGTCTCACTTTGCTATAAGGGGTGGGATAAATGCTTGTGCAATGGAGAAGCGCATAGGGTATGCGATATTCGCGAAAGATCCGAACCGCTTCAGAAATATTCTCGAGAGAGTTCATTCCTGTGCTTAAGATAATGGGCTTTTTGTACCGTGAAATGTGTTCAATGAGAGGGTAGTTATTGCACTCGCCGGAACCAATTTTGTACGCCGCTACTCCCATAGACTCTAGACGAATAGCAGCAGCCCTGGAAAAAGGCGTACTGAGGTAGATGAGCCCTTTTTTTTCTACATAGTCCTTTAGCTTTCGATCCCCCTCTTCGCTGAGAGCACAGCGCGACATGATGTCCCAAATAGACTCCGTCGCATTTCCAGGAACAACCGAATTCGGAATCATTTCGTCTTCAACAACGTGACACTGGAATTTTACGCATTCACAACCCGCCGCCTTTGCGTCATCTACCATTCGCAGAGCTTTTTCAAGACTGCCTTCGTGGTTGATACCTATTTCTGCGATTACGAGAGGTGGATGGGCATTCCCGATATTTCTTCCCGATATAATTAACTCTGCCACTTGTTAAATCTCCTACTCAATGGGGTGTTTAAGTTTCCACTGATCCCCAACACGACACCAAAGATGAGGAGATCTAAATTTTTCAATGATTTCACCGAAACGTTTCTCAGTAATGTCCATGTATTCGAGAATTTCGTTAAAGTATTTTGCGGGAAACTCACAATCGAATTGGCGAACGAGCGCAACACCCTCTTCGCGGGTTATTTTCTCGTTACGAACTTCCTGAGAGGAATCGTAGGTAGTTCGTCCAATGCCGAATTTAATCAGGGTTGTATAGTAATGAAGGGGATCGATTCTATCATCAATAGAACTATACTTAGAATAGCTCCCTTCCGTCCGTTCCGTGTTCGGCGAGAATCCGGTGTGTTCACTAGCATAATAAAAACACTCTTGCGGATCCCAACGCACGTAGTAACCAAGATAGTGTACCTCGGCCCCGAGCTGCTCCAAAGCAGAACCATCGGGCGGAAGATAGGGGTTAAGATCTCTTAGATCGACCTGATGCTCCCGCAATAAAGCCTCCGCTGGGACGCCCCCCAAATACAGGCCGTCCAGATCTCTAGTCGATGTATAAAAACTGGGGTCCATCGTCGGCTTTTCATTCTCGCTGATATTGTTTCCATACTCGGCCTGATTCTCCCCGTAAAAGATGAGAGGGATACCGTACATGGCTGCGAACCGCGGCCCGACATGGCGTTGTCCGATGATGAAGGGTTGAAAAGGGTGACATAAATTTTCGAACGCGAGGCGAGTCAATAGACGGTGGAGACGGCCATTGGGAGAATAAAGGATATTATCGAGTCCGGCGTGAATCCAATTCTGGAAGTTTTGCCAACCGATCGGTGTGTATTTGTGTGGAGCCCACGTCACCGTCAGGGGGTTCATCCCATATTTGTATTTGAGCAGATGCGAAGTGAATGCACTGTCTTTGCCCCCGCTACCGGGCACGATGCAATCATAAGCACCATCGTGACGCCGATGTTTTTCGCATAGAGCCAGAAGGGCCTCTTCCCTGGCTTTCCAATTGATCGTTGTCTTCAGCTCATTGTACCGACACGCGCTGCAGACACCGTATTCGTCGAAGTCAATGGTGGCCTTCGAATCTCCCGGTCGATTCTTAAACTCAACGACGGAGTTTGGTCTTTGGTTTGAGATCGTACACTTGGTGCAATACCGAACTTGCGCTGGTAATCCGTAGTAGGTTTCCACTATCTGTGACTCTTTCTGTTCTGGTGTGAGCATATCTTCAGGAATGTTATAGGACTGTCTCCAGAGAGGCAATTGGGGTGAAGAGAGGGAGAACCCCTACTCCTTGACCCAACTTGTCCAATGGCACATCCCGGAATTCCTTTTGAGGGGAACCGATCCACACTTCAGGGTTACGTATCACCTTCATGAATGCCTCGGCACTCTTTCCGCTACCAAAGTGGTAACAAGGTTGTATTCGTTGCTTGAGTGCCCAAATAATTGCCTCAAGAATCCGATCTCGCCGCGGCGGAACATTGATAATTGAAGTGTGAAGGAAACGTCCTTTCTGCCTGTTCCCAATGTCGATCGAGGGAACGCCATATACCGGAGCTTCTCTAATTCCTGCGCTGGAGTTTCCAATAATGAATTGAGCGTTCTTGAGAAGTGCCAGGAAGTATTCAAATCTTAAAGATGGAAAAAGACAAAATCTGTTATTTCCCTTTACCGCCTCAAGAGCATCGAATATCTGGTCTGCTCCCGCGTCGTTATTGGGGTAGATTACGACGTAGTTTTGCTTACTATCTATGAGAGCGGAAACGAAGATGCGAGCCTGCTCGAGCATTCCTCCCCGCTCTGTGGTAACAGGATGAAATGCGGCAACCGCAAACTGTTCGAACCGAATCCCGTAGCGTTCTTTAACGGAAGGGAGCGACGGGAGATCTCTTGAAAGCATGACATCGATATCCGGGGACCCAATATTAAAAACCGATTCCGGTGCTTCGCCCAGTTGCCTTAAACGTGCGGCCGCTTCCTCATTAGATACGAAGTGAAGGTGAGACATCTTGGAAACCGAATGGCGAATAAGGCCGTCGATGGTGCCGGAGAGTTCCCCTCCCTCGACATGTGCAGTGAGAATGTTTCGCAGCGAACCTACGATGGCGCCTGCAAGTGCTTCTACTCGGTCTCCATGAACCACGATCATATCGGGTGGCTCTTCATGCACGTAGCGTGAGAGTCCCACGATGGTGTTGGCCAAAACCAGATCCATCGGTTCTCCAGCGATCTGGTTCATGTAAAGATGTAGCTTATTGAAGTCAGATTTCCTTATTTCATCGACGGTATAGCCATAGCGAGCCAGGGTATGCATTCCGGTGACAAACAGCCGGCACTCGAAATCAGCATCATTTGCGATCGCTCGCATAAGCGGCTTTAGTTTCCCAAAGTCAGCTCGGGTACCCGTAAGAAAAAGGATTTTTTTCACCCACACCCCTCGCCCAAACATTTCTAACTCCGCTACCGTACCACCGTCGCAAGCGCTCATCAATGCACAGGATATACCGCGCCGAGGCATGGAACGGGTGAATCTCCCGCGATTGTGTTGGTACGATTCGCAATCAAGATTCCTTTTCAAAGGAACGCCTCGCTTCAAACGGGAAAGAACTTGCAAACGTACTATCGCTTACCTAAAATTTAACGAAATCCTTGCCTCATTTGTGAGTTTTTCATGATACGGGGCGAAAGACGTACGTATCGTTAGAACGACTGGCCATCGCAAATTCAGAGAGGTTTTTTTAATGGCTTTCACCTACGGGGGCGTTCTTGCCACCGAGGGTGAAAGAGAGGTGAAAAATGTTCTTTGATTTCTTTAAAGGTGACCTTATTTTTGCTCGGAGCCGTAGCGCTAAGTCTTCTCATCCACTTTCCAGCTCTCTGAGTACCGTTTCCACCGACAACATTTCGTTACCATTGTATGATTATTCTAATTCCTACATATTGGTCTCAACGCTGGATCACTCGAGCCATTCACGAATGCAACTCGATTCCCGTTGCGTCGTGATCCAACATGAGAGCGAAAAGCGTAATGATTTCTTTTTAGGAACCTCCTGTAAATCGGAGATCATGTACTCTGACAGGTGGCTTTTTAGGGACCCAAACTTTGATTTTTGCGGAATCTGGTCGGACAGCGATTACCTGATCATGCGCACGGCGGTAACTTGCGCCCCTAAACGGATAGTTGAACTTGAACCTGGCAAAATCTTAGAGCGTTATTCAGATTCGAAGCTTCATCTTCGTAAGTTTGCAACAAAGGAGCGATTGCTGACCACTATTCAGGAAGTGATCGATTCCACGGAGAATAACTTACCCTTGATAGGGCGTACGCGAATTAGAGACGAAAAAAGTCAGACAACGGTTATCATTGAATACCCAATAAGGACCATGAACTTTTCAGGGAGAAGAGACCGCTTCCAAGTAGACACCGGTCCGGTTCTTTGGCCTAATTTTGAAGCGACCTCTCAACGCTGGGTGGAAAAATTTCGATTGGCTTACCTTGGCTATAATACCTTCTCAGATGGCGAAGTCGTATTACGGGTTCCAACCTCAATCAAAGCATCGGGTGCGGACGCTGGCCTTAAAGCTTGGCACTACTCGCAAATCGAATCGATTAAAGCCGATCACGAGATTTTTTGCGTCGATGAGCCACAAGTTGTTTTTGTTCAATGAAGAAAACTGCTTTTGAACGCCAGAGCTTACCTAATCTCGTTTCGCAAACTTTCTCCCTCGATATCAGATCGGTTAACGATATGTGGGGAAGGACAGGGAACTATTACCTCAAGCTAGGGGGCTTTCTCTATAAAAAGAATCGAATAGGTAGCGAGCTGGTTAAGCATGTCGCTAAAATCCTTCTGTCTCTTAAGAATCGAATTATGGTTCGACGGACAAATTCCCCGGAGTGTGACATTCTTTTCTTTGTCGATTCGATAAACCAGTGGAGGGCTCTCAAACCAATTAAGGAAAAGACCGCCTTTGCTGCTCAGTGGGTCGACGGAGAAATGGCCGGCGAATTATTTTTTCCAGGTGACCT
>JBBQIT010000054.1:0-12529 GCA_038325205.1 Bdellovibrionota bacterium | reverse complement strand
AGCGCCCCCAAAAAGCACGAAACGACTTTAAAACAGTTCGTCGTCGAGGTTTTGGAGCGGGCTTGGAAGAACCACGAAGAAGCGTGGGTGAATTTGAAAAGCGACGAGGGAAAACGTGCTGGAAAGCGCGGCACGACTGTTGCCGATGATCCGATCGCCGCAAAGGCGCCCCCTGTTGTCCCACAACGTTCTCTATTTGACTTCGAAAAGCGAAAGCCACCGGATACCGATCAATTTTACAATGCTTGCGCCTATGAGGCATTTTTGAGCAAAGTGTTGTACGATAACCAACGGAAAAAATCTCACTGGAAGAATGATGTCGATTTCATAATCACGCTCAATTACGACTTAGTAGTCGAAAGGAAACTCGCAAAGGTTTCAGAGGCCTCCGTTTATTACGGAGATTTAGCGCACGGTGCCGAACCTGACACCCCATATCGCTCCGATACCGCCGGATTACCTCCGTTTATAGCAAAGTGGCCGAAGGCGATGAATCCGTTACCATTGCCTTTGCTCAAAATACACGGGTCCATTAACTGGCAAGTTCCACCCCTAACAGCGAAACAGCATAGTGAAGTTGATGCAGGCACCCCGGTCGACGTGAATAACTTCTGGAATCCCGCATCAAATGGCCTTGCTGACGTGAGTTGCATTGAGAGAATTCCTATCATACCACCGACGTGGCGCAAGACTGCAGCTTCGAATACAGTATTTGCCAGATTGCTTGGTGAGGCCCTTTCGCAACTGAAGCGAGCAGATAAGATTGTGATTGTCGGTTACTCATTACCGACCACAGACGCATACTTTCGTTACCTGCTTGCGGAGGCATTAGGAACTCCTGTCCTTCCCCAGATCGAGTTATGGGATTTGCTCGCACCGGAAGAAATCACGAAACGAATCATTCTTGCGTTAGGAGAGCGGATTGCACGCGTGACCAAAGCGGCTTCAGAAAGGAGAAAGGGTTTCTTAGAACTCGTCTCCAACTGTCACGTGCCCGACCCAATTTAGTCATGCCATTACCCCCCGACATACGATATTTCAGAACGGGCATCCAAACACTTGACGATCTCTTGCTCCCCTTCACAAGAGAAAGTGGTCCGGCTCGAGACTGCAGGGGATTGGCATTCAACCAAAACGTTGGGTTTTTCGGAGCTGTGTTCGGCTCAGCCGGCAGGGGTAAGTCCATTCTTGCGATGCAGATGGCTGCTGTGTGCGGTGGCGTGACTGACCAAAAGCCGGGACTTTGCAATGCCAGCGGGGTTTCACAACCTGCTACGTTTTCATCCGTTTATATCACGCAAGAAAGCGTGGAATTGATCCGGGATAAGATTCTTGGTTTTGGATGGAAGCACGAAGAGCAAATCCATCTTCCAGGCTCGATGAAGTTTCTTGATTTAAAGCAAGCTGGTCTTCATTTAGCGAATTTCGATCTTAATCAGGAATCACAAGCTGGAATGCTCCGCAACATATTCGATGCAGTTGCAAGGAGTGCCGGTCCGGCGGCCGAAAGATTCGTTTTGATATGCTTCGACAATGCAGAGACGATTCTTCCCGGGGCATATTCAGAATTGGTGGGAAGCACTCCAACTGACAAGAATTTTTACAAGGCGGTCCGTGATTTCTGCAAAAAACGGCGCTTACATTTAATGATGTTTTTCGAGGAAAGAGAGGAAGGCATTGATGGTCGCACTTTAGCGAATACAGGAGAAACCGTTGCGATGACTTCTCAAGCGTATGCCGCGGATCTTGTCGTTCGCCTTGGTTCTCACTTCTTTAAGTCGGGCTACAAAGAACGATCAATCGAAATCGTTAAAGCAAAAAACCAATACCACAGGCGGGGTGCTCATCATTTCAGTATTGTTCCGGGCGGAACATCTAGAGAGGGAGGAACGCCCGGATTGGTAATCTATGAATCTCTCGCGACTCAACTTTACGCTTTACGATATCCAGATTCGTCAGGCGAAAGAGAAAAGCCGGTTGTCGATTTAGCGAAAGCAGGTAATTTTGGAATTAGGTCGTTGGACGATAGGATCAGTCAGGTCTTGTCGAGTTTGTCGGGGGGCGTGGCGGTCGACAGATTTCTCAGCCCTGGCACCGTTAGCGTTCTTGTCTGCGATTTAGACGTTCGCGTGTCCGAGATTGCGCTCCACTTTGCATTTCGTCCGCAAGACCTCCCTATTGGAAATGGTGATTTTCGTCCAGTTCCCAGCGACTGCGTTTATATTTCCTTTCTCAATCCTTGGCGAACTATGCTGCCGGAGTTGAATGGATTTTCACCGAGCAAGTGGTTTTCAGAAAAACTTCCTGAGAATTTCGTCTGTTTTGATCCTGAGCATATTAGTGAGGGTAAACTCTTGCAGGACATACGTCGGCATATCAAGATCGCACAAAAGCGGTTAGCGGCGAGGGACGAAAACAAACTGCCAATTAGAGTAGTAGTCGATAATCTTTATGCTTTAGAGGCCAAATTTCCTTTAATCCAAAACTCGGCGCATTTCATCACGGCTCTTTTCGCGCAACTCCGTGAATTATCGGTAATTGCCCTGGTTCTGGACACTGTTGAAGTAGGTGAAGGAAGAAACCCATTGGATAAGTCGTTTGCCGCAGGCCTTGGCCAAAACGTGTTTTTGCTTCGGCACGTTGAGCTTCAGGCTCGTGCTCACACCGCGTTTTCAGTCGTCCAAATCATTGGCCATAGGACTCCGGATACGCTTTGGGATATCTTAGACGATAAGAACGAGCTTCGAGCCTCCGACACATTCAAGTACTACAAGAACGTCCTCTCAGGCCGCCCCGAGCTTGTAAAGGTTCGGATGTCGATTCATGCGGATGCGAAGGACTCTCCTTTGGACAAATATCTTAAAGCGAAGAGCCGCGCATTAAGCCAAACCTTGGGCCAAACACTGGAACTGCACTGTTATCGGCCCGATGACTATGAGCATGTTCATGGAGCTTTTTCCCTCGCTCGGCACCAACCTCTCTCCGATTGCCATGTAATCTCTATCGATGAGACTTGGCTTGAGGACCTCTTAAAAAGCAATGAACTCGAAGAGATTTCTCCTTCAGGCCGTTACAGTGGTGCTGTAACCACCTGCCACGACCTCGCTCTCTCGTATCTTCAAAACGACTCCTCCGGGCGGCAAAGCTGTCTTAATCACGTTTATGCAATACCGGATCGAAATAACTGTGGAGTGCTCGCAGTTTGCAAAACATCGCTCATTTCTAAGCATTCCATTCTTGCGCCGGCGGTTGACTCAATGTTCACGAGTTCACCCCTAACCTGGGGAGATCTTGTCGAATTGAAGAAACGCTTTTGGACTGTAATTCCAAGACTTACGGCAAATGAGAAAGACGCTGGTCAACGAAATCCTCTTTTTTTTACGTTCTGTCGGGACCAGGCCGAATCCTGCGTAAGCTTTTTATTGGAACTAGCCGTCGCCTCTGTCCCAATTGGAGGAAGTCTTGTTGGCAATAATCGTAGGCTCATGTTTTTTGATGAACATGGTTCTCGGAACGGCGGCGGTGATATATGGGATCAAGCACTTTCGCTATTTATTGAACTGTTGGAACCAGTTGATCAAAAAAGCATTGCAATAGGGGAGTTCAGAAAATCATCCGAAGAGCACGGTTCCATTTTATCGCGCCAATGGTTCAACACTTGCATCGTGCTACGTTCAAATGTGACAGACCAACATCCCGAGGAGTTTACAAACATCTTAATACGCGACCTTCCCTTGGGCAAAAGGGGAATACCAGCTGTCGTCTCTGGCGCTTGGTATTACGGTATTTTAAAGGGAAGTGCTGCCATTGAGGCGGGAGTCGAGGTTATTTCTCAGTTTACATCACCAGAAAAAGCGTCCCCTGGAGAGGACTTGCGAAAGGCGAACGCAGGTATCGGTTTACCTGTTCGTGGAGAATATTATGGACCTGACAAGGAATCGATTGAATTGGTTCACCCTCCCCCGTATCGAGAGCGGTTTTTCAAAATAAGCCAAATCGATCTCGAAGGGGGTGTGGATCGGGTAAAGAAGATTGCCGATGCATGCGAAACGGAATTCCCGTTTTATAGGATGCGAATCGCCCGTTACCGGCATGTAATGCCAATCATCTGGGGCATGATGGTCCAGGCAGCAAAACGAGCGTATGATCCCAATAATGATGGGATCTTCAGGTTGGATGCAGAGGTAAACAAGACGATTCGATACGAAGCGCAACAGCGTTACGATGCGGTTCTAGACTTGGATGGCGAATCCTCCAACGATTTGACCTGACTCCGGAAAAGTGGAAGTGACAAAAGTGGAGTTCTGCTGCGAGAGAAAGCAGGAGAATCATGAAGGAAAGTCGATTCAGTTCACTCTAAAGTAAATTCGCCCAAGCGAATTTTAAGAAGGCTTGATGCCGAGTCCAAGTAGGCGTCCAAGTATCGCTTCAACGCATTCAATCGATCCTCGATGTTGAGACCGTGGCCTGCTTCGCTAATGTATAAAGTATTCCCCCGAATTTCCACGTCAAACATGTCCGAAGAAGTGCCGTAACTCCGTTCAACGTAAGCTGGATTAACAAGACGCTTTCGATCCCAGGGCTGGAGCGAATCACAAAACAAAGCAAAATAAGCAAATGGATTATCGGAGTGTCGCGTTCGAAAATGCTGCCCGTCCTCAGGCAAAAATTCTGGATATAAGTTGTGAATAAGAATTGCGTAAATGGTTTCAATACGAATTAGCCTCAACAAATTACTCCCTCCATTAGCTGCCAGATTCAGTAAATTTGCTCCAGCAATTCGAGAAGCTGCAGAGCCACTTGCTATTTCGAAGTTTTTTGAAAGGGCGTCGCCAAGTCCGGCACCATAGCTAGCCGCTCCAATTCCGTGATCAGTGTGTTGCGTGTCATGTTCAATGTAATCAGGGCGGTATTTTAGGAGGTCGCTCCAACTTAAACCAGAAGCTTTCTCAAACCGCTTGGCCACAGCCTCAAGGAGTGAGTTTGTCGAAATGTCAGACAGTTTCTGCCGAATATAGCTGTGGACTGAGGCGGCACTTCCGCACGCGGGGTCTGCATCCATGGGAAAGCCAACTTTAATCTGTTCCCTAATATTCCGAAATACAGTGCGTAGTAATGAGTCAACTTCGACTTGCTTTCTTAGAGCTTGCGACATCTTTGCAGCAAACTTCTCGGCTTGTTTCGCTGTCTCGGAAAGAGGAGAAAGCAGTGCGGATATGTACTCCTTAGGTAATCGGTTGTTTACCCGTATGCCCTCCTGAGCTAGGCGCCGCGAAGACTTCTTTATTTGATCAGAGAGAAAGAAGGTAAGTTCCCGCACAAGCCTACCTTCCAGATTTGTCACGGCGCGCTTGGCCGCTCGATACGACATGCCCAATCGAGTGATTCCGCCACCATCTTCATCGTCATCAGCAACATAATCAAGATCTCGCAAAAGGGCATGATAAAAATGGAATGTGCAATCATCAAAATCATGAAAGGGGGAGGTGAGACTGAACGGTAAAGGATCGCTCGCTGAGTAACTGTGTGCCAGAGAATCAATGTTCTTTAATCCTTCCGCTGAGCCAGTGCAGCTCTCGCACGCCGACGAGAAGCCGGCCTCGAAATCTTTGACAAAGAACACTAGCTGGAAATCACCTGTTTCTGATCCGCTGAACTTCGGACTTTTGGCTCTGTCGATCAAAACGCCAAGTTTTGTCTGCTGCGCTGACGATCCTTTCGATTCGTCAGAAAAACGGAGTTCGGATCGGGTTCCGTAATCGTAAAGCCAAATCGGTCGATGGTCCTGCACATGTTCAATGACCCCCAAAAGCTTTTGCTCGGAAAAGGCTGCTCTTAACACAGGAAACAGTGAGATTCCAAAGCCAGTAGGCATGCGAATGGCTTCGGTCCAATTTTTAAATGCGAAGCCCTCCTTCTGAAAGAGGTCTCCTTGTTTTATCGATCTCGTCAGGGCTCCCGATTTGAAGATCGCTGAGTAAAAGTCTTCGAAAGAAACCGGAGGACCCCCAACGATACAGAGGGTTCGAATTGCAACTAGCCGACTTAAGCAGAGTAATGCGAATTCCTTTTCGATGTTTTTCTGTTCTTTGGCAGCAGGCTTTATGAACGGGAACAACGATGGATCATCTCCACCGCTTTCGACCGGGTAGCTCAAATCGTGCAGGAGCACAAAGGATGTCCATGCAGCCAAAAACATTCTGACTGCGATTTCCTCCTTTGGAACGTCGCGAAAGTTCAAGTTAGGGTCGAGCGCACTAAAATGCTGAATCAGGCGTTGCTGAAAAGGGGAGTGATACCAAAAGAGATATAGTCCGAATAGATATAAGTGCACTAGGTGCACAAAATGGTCTCTGCCAATAAACGTACTTTTTGCCTTTTGGCCCCCCAAGCTCGACTCGAACGCCAACAGATTCAATAAAAGACGGTTAGTTGCGGGTAAGTAAGACTCAACCGATAATCTCAGCAAGATGCGACGCGCGGAGCCAACTTGCTCTTCGTGGCGTTGTGTCGATAGAAAATGGTGAAAATCGTCAACGTCAGGAAACATGACATTGAATAGGGAACTGTATGCCTGCTTGTTTGACGGGACTGGTGCGTCCAAGAGATAATGCTGGAATCGCTTGTTGATCCCTTTTAACATCGGATGAGTCGATAAAATTATTTTCGGAGGCTGGAGGACTTGCGATCTCTAAGGTTCGCCTGCTTGCGTTTGCGAGTAACGTATTTTCCCGAAAGGCTCTTGAAAAACACTCCAGTTCCTCGCGCGGGGCGGCGTGTCCCAAGCGCCCGAAGGGCTTTTCGCGTGCGTCTCTTCAGGTTTCCGAGCTTGTGGCTAATGTCGCGCGGGCGTCGCTTCTTACCAGGACGGCAATCAGAAATGAAGGATAGCGCGTCAATGACTTCTTTAATGTTTTCAGCCGGTTCCGCGATCTGATTCTTCGTAAGGTCGGAAAAGCCCGCCTGAAAAGATCGCAGCTCCTCTGCGCTGCTCTCGTATCCCGTAATGGGCGCTTGGTCATTCTGATGTTCTTCCGGAACGAGAAATTTGGCTGCCGCACCAAAGAATTCCCGTCTCGCGTTTGGCAACATGGTGTTAAGCGTTGCCAAAATTTCTCCGATAATGCGCTTAGAGCGTGAGTGGGCCATGAATCGCAGAAATAGTGACGAGAGGGTGAATTCTGTCAAGACGAAATGTGGTGCTCGTAGAGAGGAAATTGAACGCTTCTTGCGAGCTGTAATTGTTGGCCTAAACGCACGGATTAACCTTTTCCTGACACTATTTCCGGCGAAAAGCCGTTGTGCAGGGAACGTTAAACGTGCTTGAATTGAGAGGAGGTGAACGAGGATGCAACAGCATATCTCAAAGGAAAGAAAGAATCGCATTCGAGGCGACAGCACGATTGAGCGTTTGGGTGAGGCTTTCAGGGGATTTTCGGAAAAGGTTCGTCGGATCAACGGGGGGCGTCAATCGAAGCCAATTCCAAAAGATGGCCTTCAACCCCGGAATCAAAGCACCGACTGTAAGTAAAACGGCGAATCGCTTCCATTCTCCCGCCAGCAGTCGGCGACCAATTCGGGATGTCCGAAGCGCTCGTGCCGAAGAGCTGCCGCACATGCGTCCAGTTTTTCTGCTCACAATGCCCGTTGTCGTTCTTCCGGTAGGCTCGGCTGCGCGTCCAAGGCATCGGCGTGGATCGCCCGGTCAGATGCCGGTGCAACGCCCAGTCCAGGAACTCGCCGCCGTTGTCGGTGTGGAAGTCCGTCATCTTGTAAGGCACCTGTTGTTCCCGTTCCCTCAACTGCACCAGCACGGCGTCAGCGCTCTTGTTCCAAACCGCGCGGTTCTCGGTCCAGCCGCTGAAAAGCTCGGTAAGCGTGAGGGAATTGACGTAAACGCCCTCGGTGGAGTCGTCGCAATGCACGGCGGTGTCGGCCTCGACCGGTCCGAGCCGCGTGGTCGCGAGCCTCTTCTTCGGATACTGCACGCAAGCCGGAAGCAGCAACCGGTCAATCGGCGCAGGACTGATCTCCAAAATCTTCTTCAAAGCTCCGGACAGCGGCGCTGAGCGCCGCTCGTGATGTTCCAGCCATGCGGGCAGGTCCGCCTTCAGCAACTGGCTGCACAACTGGTTGCTGGCCAGCCAGATGGCCTTGAGCATCGGAAGCACCTGCGCCGGATCGTAGATGATTTTTGGGCCACTGCGTTTGGGCGGCGCGCCCGGGCAGCGAACGCCGCAAAAGGCGCAGAGCGGCTTTGCGATGATAACCGCAGGTGGCGCAAAACTCATCCAGGATGCACGTCTTGTACGGCCGACCGGCGCGCTGATAGCGGCCGTGGATGCGGGCCAAGGCCTCGCGTTTGGCAGACAGACTCATGGTCGGGGCTTGGGTAATCACGATTGTGAGTCAACGTATCAGCAGATCCCCCGTCCACTTCCCCGCCCCGGTAACATTCAATATGAGTCAACTCGGACTCCACCTCGTCCAATTGAATCTTGTGGACATTCCCTTCTTGTTTATTCGAAAGGAATTAATAGCATGGAGGCATGTCGTTGGGGTTTCAATCTGACATTTTATTATCGATATTTCCAAAAAAATTGCAGTTAAGCGCAAGCTCGCGAGCGGTTACAGAGCGAATGCTTATCATGACGTTCGTGGGAGAACAGAGAATGGACTCATTTTGACTCGCAGGCCTCCGTCAGTTCGTTCCTATGAATCTTCCGATTTTCGATGAATTACACGTCATTTCAGACCTTCATCTCGGCGGACCGAAAGGACGCCAGATTTTTACGTCGACTCGTGAGGCGAGTGCCTTCTTAAAGCGGCTCAGCGCCCAAACATGTGGTCGTGTCGGATTGATTGTCAACGGTGATTTGGTCGACTTTCTCGCAGAAGAAAACGCGCAATGTTTCGACTCAGAACCCGAAAGCGCAGAGGCGAAGTTGCGGTCGATTGCCGACCGCGACGGCTTCAGGGAAGTATTTGACGGATTTCGACGGTTCGTGTCGAAAGATCACCATCACTTGGCGGTCAACCTCGGCAATCACGACCTTGAACTAGCGCTTCCGTGGGTTCGCCGCACGCTTGTTGATCTGCTCTCGGGCGGAGATGATTCAGCGCGCGGGCGCATTACGCTGGTACTTGACGGGAGTGGTTACCGAGCGCAAGTCGGTCAGGCAAAAGTAATCTGTTTGCACGGAAACGAGGTCGATGCGTGGAACGTAACCGATTACGAAAAACTTCGTCGAGTTAGTCGTGACCTGTCGCTCGGAAAACCAGTTGAACGATGGAAGCCAAATGCAGGAAGTCGAATGGTGATCGAGGTAATGAACAGCGTTAAAAGAGACTGGCCATTTGTGGACTTGTTGAAACCAGAACGGGAATCAGTGCCACTAATCCTTCTTGCATTGGATCCGACACTGGGCTGGAAAGTTAAGAATATCGCAAGTCTCGCTACTGTCGCAAATATCGCATCCGCGAAGAGAGAGGCTGGCTTTCTTGAGGGCCCTGTGGATGGCGACGCGGATGTCGCTGCGACGAAAAGCGGATTGACCCTCCTCGGCGAGCCGACTGGTAATCAATTACAAACACCCATCAACCTCTTTACCAACGCCGAGTCGAGATTGTTACGAAAACTGGCACGGTCTACCCAAACAGGAGTTCAATCCGCGCTGCTCGATGACATCGAGCGCCAGTTTCGGGACGGTATTTTGCCCATCGATCTGATTCGCTCAGATTACGAAGCTGTATACCTCGGGAAGATGAGCGATCTTTGGTCTGCGACTGCTGGCTGGCTGCATAAAACAGGCGCCAATTTGAATGTCTGGCTGGCTAACCAGGGGCGCCAAATCCTACGTAAAGCGCTCGAATGCTTGATCGAGGATCGAGTTTTTGACCTAAAGGATTCGACCGACGATACTTTTCAACAAATCGATGCCAAAGTTGGGTCTGAATTCGATTTTGTGATCACAGGGCACACGCATCTAGAGCGAGCACTACCCCGCAACAATGGTAGCGGCTATTACTACAACACTGGCACTTGGGCCGGTATTATGCGCCTCGAAAGGTCGGTCCTCGAAAATGACGCTAAATTCAATGCGCTTTACCAGCACCTCTCGGCAGGCAGTCTCGAACTCCTTGAAAAGAATAACCTCGTAATACGAGAAAACACTGTCGTCTCGATAAAAGCGGACGCCTGCGGTGCCGCGCACGCCAAATTGCAGCATGTGCGATTGAATGCTGGAAGACTCGTGCTGGATCTTGTTGCGGGCAGCGAAGCCCAGATCGGCTAATTCCTCGATGAATATTCGCACTATCACACTTGAAATCCTTCGTCACGGTCCCCCTCATGACCAACTACTCTCACCGTTGACGCAATACTTAGCGCTATGTGAGAATCACGCGGCCGTTACTGTAGCTGTTCCGTATGAGCACGCGCAGTTTCTCCATCGATTGCGTGCTTTGAGTTACGAAGTCGATGAAGCTGCTCGGCGTTTCCAACTCGACGACACCGGACGAGAAATTGGACAGCTCCTTGCGCGCATTCCGAGCCTGATCGCCGAGATAAATCAACGCGAGAACAGTGCTCAACGTGAAAGCAGCGCAAAGAGCGCGTTACTCCACCTGCGGGTGATCATTTCCGCTTCGGAACTTGCATTGCTACCTTTTGAACTTACAATTTCGCCGAATGGCTTCCCGGGCGAGGGCCGCTCGCTTCTCCTGCAAACGAATCTGCCCCTCTGCATTACACGCGAAGTACGGCAGGCCAGCGGGGCGAATCCTCCTTGGAATCGTCCACCCAGAATCCTGTTTGCCGCAGCCTCGCCGCGCGAAGTCGGTCCCATCCCACTTGAGTCGCACATACTAGCTTTTCGACGGGCAATTGATCCATGGGTGCACCCATTTGCAAATGATGATGAACGGCGCGAAATGATTCAGCAGCATTTAGTCGTGCTACCAAATGCGACCGTCGAACAGATCAGAAAACAGTGTGCGACTGGCACTTTCAGCCACCTGCATATCCTTGCACATGGAGTTACGATTCCCCCGCAAAACCGGCTGGATTATAAGTACGGACTGGCGTTGCATGACGAGCGTGATCCCAGCCGGATGAGCGTGGTCGACGGCCGAACACTTGCGAGAGTAGTGAGGACGGACCGGGCGGACTTTGTTGGGCCTGCTCAGCCGCTCGTGGTTACGTTGGCGAGCTGCAACAGCGGTGGGGTCGGCTCCGTGGTGGATTTTGCCGGTGCCGGAGCGAGTGTGGCGCACGCTTTGCACGCGGAGGGTATCCCACTCGTGATCGCGAGCCAATTTCCACTCTCCTTCCGTGGCTCGGTTCAAATGGTCGAATTGCTTTATCGCGGCTTTCTCGATGGAGAGGACCCACGCCATCTACTGCACGATTTGCGCGGACAACTACATGACCGAATTCCGGACGCGCACGATTGGGGCAGCGTAGTTGCGTATGCCGCCTTTGACGAACGATTTGAACGAGAAATTGAGCGCTTTCAAGTTGATCAGGGTCATCGCCGGATCAACGCGGCCCTCAATCATGCTGACAGACTTTTACGCTGGGAGGATGACGAAGGCGATTCTACGCAACAACCACCTGGAGCTAAAGACTTGACTGCGGTTCAGGATCGCATCGATTTTGCCAAGAAGCACATGCGGGGTTTACGCGAGAAGGCAGAGCAAACCCTGAATGCGGAGAGGGGACTAGCCGAAACAGCAGCGCACCGTGATCGACGAGTACGCGCTGAAACACATTTAGCCTACATCTCCGGGCTGATCGCAGCAGCTGAAAAGCGGCATGCTGAGTTGATTAGCGATCCAAGCATTCAAGGGATACTGGCTAGCGCAAGTTCCGCAGCTCCTGATCGTGCACAACTCCTCGAACGCGCCCTCGAGGCCTATTGGGATGCATACTTTTACGATCGTTCAAATGTTTGGGCATTGGTTCAACATATCTTTATACAATGCTTAAAGGAAACGGAGAAAAATTTGCCTAAGGAGCGCGAAAATCTCTCCCTCTGGCAAGTTGCTTTGCATGCTTCACTCGCGGATACGCGATCAGACGATTCCGAACACGAACTCTGGGCACGGGCAAACTTACTAGAACTTCGAATGCTCCACGTATCGATCAATAAAAGTATAAAAGCCCACCTGCCCGATCGAAACGTGACTGGAGATCCTTCAGAACACATCTCTCGAATCCTTGCGCTATCGCGAGGAAATGAAGCGGCTCTTTATTCAATCCGGCGGCAAATTCGCCGTTATGCGCGTTCAGAGAATCAATTCGGCCCCGTTGTGGCTCAAGATGCTACAGATTTCGCACGAAGGCTTCGGTTGCGGAGGTGAGCAGACTATGGACCGCACGCCGCGTCACGGCTTTTTGTTTCAGCGCCCTAACTGACGATTTTTCAACCAGCCTAGTCCAAGGGCTAAATGATGCGCGACGTCTTCAAAGACGGTGGGAAGAGATTGGCGACCGGCCCAGTGAACCAGGCTTTGCAGAGTTGTGCGA
>JBBQIT010000053.1:0-12584 GCA_038325205.1 Bdellovibrionota bacterium | reverse complement strand
GTGGTAAGGGCACCGAGTTCAACTTGCTTTTGTTTTAGTTGGCGTTCTGCCAGGTCATAGGCTTTTTTGGCGGTTTGCAATCGCTGTTCATAGTTCGTTTTTTTTGAGCCGCTCTCTGTCTTCAAGAGGTCATTTGCTTTGGCGTCTCGTTCTTTTTCGAGTTCGGGAATTTCCTTTTTAAGTTTTTCTAAAGCAGCGTCAAACCCTGGAGATTGTCTCTCCAAGACGTGAATCCGGTGTTCCATTAATTTGTCGACCAAACGATTCGTAATAGAGTCGTGTTGATCGTTTCGGCCTTCTCTTTCCTTGTAGGACATCGAATCGTAGGTCTTAATGCCGTGGTAAAAACTAATAAACATGACGACGGTTAGACTTAAGACGATGGGATCGGTGAGCGAGTCTACCCACTTCAAGCGCTCTTCGACCTCTTTGGATACTTTTCCTACGACGTCGTTTTTGACTAGAGCTTTTGGCGCGGCAGACTCGTCCGCAAAGGCTTTGGAAGGTGCCCAGGTCAGCACGAGGCACACCAATACTAGGGTGGCGATTGCTTGCTGAATTTTAGACACTACGTTCATTAATAACCCCTGGGCATCTGCCCACTGGCGGTGTAGTGCAAGGGGTGTTCCGATTTAATACAGTTTAAAGTTCAATGATTTCAGGCTCCTAATATAGGGAGTGCCCGTTATTGGCTGGTCTATTGTCAAATACTTAAACATAAGACACCCCAAAGTCCGCTTCAAAAGGACCGCGGAAAGGCCGGTTAGGCTTTGACTAATCGCGTCATTTTAGGTATATTACGCGGACTAAATCATTCCAATTGGGGCTAAAAGCGATGACGAGACTGTGGGTATTTGTAGCGCTTGTCTTATCTTTCCAAACTTCTGTGCGTGCCGAAAATTTTGAATTAAAAGCAAAGGGAGAAGCTAGCGCTTATTCATTTACGGAGGCGACCTGTGAATTGGCGGAAGCAAAACTTAAGATCAAGGCTGGGGACGAAGCCCACAAAAATCTTGGGTATCTCTCGATCACCATCCTTAACTTTCGAACGGTCATAGAAAATTCAACGAGAAATCCTATCGAGGTTCTTATCGATCATAGTTCCAAAGGACAGGTTGAGTTTACCAACCGCCTTTCCGAAATTTGGATAAGCAGAAAAACTGAAGCCGCACCGACTCGGTGTGCATTGAAAATGGTTCGGACGGGGCAAAATTTAGAAGTGACGATGGACTGCGAGAATCTTCAAGATAACGGAATGCGGGAGTCGTTCGAAATTAAAGAGCATCCTCTTAAGTGCGTGATGACCGATTCCGCACAGCACGTTTTGACGGCAAAGCCCTAGTCTTTGCGCTTTTAGCTTTAGCTCTTAAGAAAAAGAAAATCATCTCCGCAGCGATTCGACTGCTGCGTTCTTCCTGATCTAATAGGGGAGCGACTTCCGCAATTTCAAAATGTTTAACTTTGTCGTTGAGGCCTGCGGCTTCAGCCATCTTACACATTTCCCATGCTGAAAAACCTAATACGGGCGCGGCCGAGGTTCCCTCAGCATCAGAGCAAGCGTCCATATCAAAGGTGGCACCCAGGGCCTGACAAGAAGCCGCTACTTTCTTGAGATGCTTTTCAAATTGAAGGGAGGAGGGCTGAGATTTGGTTAAGATCGTTTCCAAAGTCTCTACCGTAACTTTATTCTTCTTACAGTATTCGAAATACGAACGAGCGTTGCGATTGGGACGGACTCCAAACTCGACAAAATGCTGCCCTTTAATGATGCCACTTTCTAAAATCTGTCGAAACGGAGTTCCGCTGTGAGGCTTTCCATTTTCTAATTCGCGCGTATCTAAATGGGGATCTACGTTGGTTAGTCCCAAAGTCGATTTGGGAAACTTGGCTTTGGTTGCCCGAGCAAACCCCATAAAAGAAGGCGCCGCAAAGTCGTGGCCGCCGCCCAGAGAAATCACAGTCGCTCCGGCGGCTACGATCGAGGAGACTAAAGCTTCAGCTCGCTTTTGGGTTTCCACAATGTCGGTAGCTGGGACGAGATTGCCGAGATCAAAGAGTGATATCTTTTCTTCCCAGACAAAATCCATGGGCGCTGTCATTTTGTAGAAGTGTTTTCGAATGCTGTCGGGGCCGCCGGCAGCACCCGCTCTGCCTCGGTTAAGCCTCACCCCGGTATCATCGGGAAAGCCCAAAATCACAAACGCGTTTCGTTTTGCCTCCAGATGAGGCGCTAACTCTGCCGCGGAGCGCAGTGGAATTACCCATTCGCCAAGCCTGGGATCTCCGGGACGACCTTTAAATAAGACATCTTTTGGGATCGAAGAAAGAAATTCGCTCATTGATGGAAAATCGTATCGAGGAATGACTCTCGTTTCAATATACTTAAAGGCATGATCAATCAAAATTTAGCCGATATCGATAAAGATGACGACGAATCTCACGACCCCTTCTTGGCAACCGTACCTTTAAGAGGATGGGCTGTTAGTTTTCTGATTGTGATGAGTTATCTTCCCCTAGCTTGGTTATTTCGGCTGTGTGAGTTTTCTTTCCCCCCCGTGGACCTGATGCCGAAGTTAATCGCAAAAGCGATCTTTCAATTTTTTCTCTATTGGGGAGCCGTTCATGTGGTTTTGGTGGTGCCCCTCTCGATGATGGCGATGACGCAAATTTCCCGATGGCCACAAAAATTTTGGCGAGTGATCGTGATAACGCTGCTGACGCTTCCTCCACTCGCGGCGTACGCGTACTTTAGGGGAGGAATCAAAGAGATTATGGATTTTAACGAGATCATGCTTGTTGTGATTCCGGCTTGTGTCATTGGGGCGCTTGGTTACGATAAATGTAGGATCCCTCTCGCCTTTAGTCTGTTTCTGGCCGTCTCTACCTTTTTCTCGTTCTTCATCATGAACGATATCCTGGGAACGCTTCCCACGGTCGCTAATTACCTTTCGGACGGCGCCGCTTTTTACGTATGCCGACAACTGACTCCAGTCCTGGGGCTTTTTGTAGGTTGTTTTCTCTTGGGGCGCGAAAATATGCCTCGCCGAAATCGATCTCAAGAAACTTTCTTTTTGTCGACCTTGGCGTTTTTCGTTTATGCCGTCGTCACCCACTACGTAATTCCTTTTATTGCCGATTTAATGGCCAAGGGGAACGAAGCCAATCACTTAAGCCATGACCTTGGTTGGCTCATCTCAGGGGTGGCCTGTGTCTTTTTATATATAAAAAAGCCGTGGATGCTTAAAGCCTTGCTGCCTTTGTGCTTTGGCTACATGGCGCTACTAGCTTTTCAATTCGTACAAGCGTGGAGAGTGGAAGGTGGCGACTACTGGAAGTTGGGCGACATCGAATACGCCGCCATTGGAATCCTGCTCTTCGGCTGGCTTGCCAAAGCCTTATGGAAATTCAAACCAACCCGAAAACCCGCTTAAGGTCGAAAAGGTATTCGTTACCTTTTCGACCTCTGACCAGGAGTGAAGAGGTCTTAAGGTCGGAAAGGTAACGAATACCTTTTCGACCTCTAGGCTACGCCCTAAGCGGCGTAAGCAACCCTGCACCGAAGTGCAGGATTGCTTAGCCTCTAGTTCGTTGTATTACGATATTCGGTATTGAATTCGGATCGTCTCACCAGGAGTGAGTGTCGTTTGGTCGATGAGATACCAGTTAACCAGGATTGAGTTCGTGGTGCTGTCGTATGACCAGAGATCGCTCGCCGCTCCCGTATTCCCCTGAAGTACCGTGCCACCCAAAGTTACTTGAATGGAACTTGCGCTCAGAGGAACCGCAGACAACTTAATGCTGCTATGAGCGTTGATGTACGCTTTGGTGATAACCTTGGAAGCGTAGTCGTTCAGGATCGTCGTGAGATTGAAACTGCAGTCAGTGATTTTGTAGTACTGACCGGCAGTCTTATCTACTAACGTCTGATACGAATTCACAGGGGCTGCCGTTGCGGCTTCCTGTTCAATCAGGCTCGGACATTCCGGAGCGATGACACTGATACGCAACGGCTTCTTCTCAGCTTTGTTAAAGTTGATGAAGTTGTTAGCGTAGTCACCCGCGGCCCAAGTCGATTGCGGAGTATTTTTCGCGAAGGTCGGGAAGTGATCTGTCTGCTGAGTGATGATCATCTCTTCCATCGGTACATTGGAAGCAATGTAGCCGTTGTGATAAATCTCGGTGAGCGAGGGCACTCGTTGCAAGAAACGGAACGTCGACCAGATGGGAGAGCTGAAGCAGTTGCTGCACTTTCCATCATCCCCAAAAGTCGAGGCGCTCATTCTTGATACGAAGTCCGAAGCGACATTGGTGTCGCTCCACTTCATCAAGATAGGACCGTTGTTGTTGGTGATAGGCAACCCATCCCATTTGTGCGCATCGCTCGAGAGATAGACTCCCGCATGATGAATTTGAGCTTTATCCAAGGCCGCGAAGAAGACTTTAATGTTCGTCTTCAAGGACTGGAGAAGCTGACTGCACATATTAGAAGTGTCGATATTCCACAACATCTCGGTGCCAGCACCAGGAACAGGGGCATCGATAGTAACCGTATCGATCTGCGTTCCGGGGACGACCGTGATTACCAAAGTCGCGAGGGCGCAGAGTTGATCGTTACAAGCTTCTACTTTGAAGCTGTTGTCTCCGAGATCCGTCGAACCAGGAGTTCCCGAAAGATCTCCGGTCGCAGGGTCTAGTTTCAACCAAGGCTTGCCGCCAGGATCCAATTTGTAGCTCAATCGGATGCCATCTAGGTCTTTGGCTCGACCCGAGAGAGAATCCGAGAAAGGCTGATTCGATTTGGCTTGAAGCTTAATCGGATCTTGCAACCAGATCGGAGCTCTTGGATCACGAACTACCGTGATGTCTACCGTTCCATTCGTGGTCAATTGTCCATTGTCCACTTTGAAATGGTACGTGTAGTGAGCGATGTCTTTAAACGCCGGCTTCAAGGTGATGTCGCCAGTGTTGAACATCGTCAACCAATCGAGATTGTCGACAGTGGCAAAATTCAAAGTTCCGCCGTCGGGATTCGTTACGTATTGAGCTAAAGCCCACTTCGTAATCGAACGCTCTTTTACGACAATAGGAGGAATCGTTCCGATCACAGGCGGATGAGGCGTGTGAATGACCGTTCCTGTACCGTGAGTGTCGGCAAAGAGGCCGCCGTTGTCGGTGACTCGGAAGATCGCTGAGAAAGCGCCGATATCGGCTTTCGCAGGAGTTCCCGTGATTTGCCCCGTGGCGCTGACTTGCATCCAAGTCGGTCCGCTAACTAAAGAGAAGGTGATGGGGTTGCCGTCATCATCTACCGCGTAAGTAGTGAGATCAAAATGGTAAGACACATCTTCATGCGCGTCCGATAAGAGAATCGGGTCTTGACGCCACCGAGGTGGCAACGAGACTTTGTCGACGGTGACATTGACCGTGACATCCGCGAATGCGTTCGCAGGATCCATGACGCGAACTTTGAAGGTGTTTAGACCGACATTCGCGCGTTGAGGAGTTCCGCTAACCGTACCGTCGCTTCCAACGGTGAGCCAATCGGCACCTGATCCAGGAATTTTCGAGAAAGTGAGAGTGTCATTTACGTCAGGGTCTGCCGCATAGATTTTTACGCTATTCGTATAAGCTGATCGTTCTTTGGCGTCAGGAAGTAGCGTAATAGGATCTTGCGTCCAATACGGAGGATGGTTGACGTGCGTGACGGTTACGATAAGAACGCCGTCCGCGGCGAGATTGCCTTGGTCGGAGACTCGAATCGCAAAAGTATTCTCGCCCTCTACGGATACTGGAGGAGTACCGCTGAAGACTCCCGCTGCTGATAGCGTTCCCCACGAAGGTCCGTTGACCAAGGCGAAGGTTAGCTTATCTGTTTTGTCAGGGTCTTTCGCGTATCCCGAAATATCAACCGACATCGGAGTTTCTTCGGGACCCATAAGATGGATCGGATTCAGCACCCAGAACGGAGAGTGGTTCGTATGAATGATGTTGATGAGAACATCCGTCACATCACTACCGACCGAGTTGGCTACTGTTACAGAAAACTTATTAAGACCCACGTCACCAGACTTCGGTGTCCCTGAGAAAATACCATTCGCGCTGACGGTAGCCCATGCCGGACCACCCAACTGCGTGAAGGTGAGGGGAAGACCGTCTGGATTCTTTACGTAACTATTTAAATCAGCGACGTAGGTGATGTCTTCTTTTCCATCGGCAAGAACGACTGGCTTCGGTACCCAAGTAGGCGGAGCGTTCGTGTGGACGACATTAAATTTAATCGTGGTGGAGTCGGAAGCGTTGCTGGAATCGGTGACCGTCGCAACGAAAGTCACAGGGCCATCGGCCGTCGGAGTTCCCGAGATAACGCCTGTGGGACTCATCTTCACCCACGCAGGAGCGCCGGATATGGAGAAAGTTAGCTTGTCACCCGTGTCAGGGTCGGTAGCCGATTTGCTGACATCTTGGGTGTAGGCAACCGTCGTTGCGCCATCCGGAAGTGGCAAGGGGTTCGATACCCAATGCGGAGGATGGTTTACGTGAATGACATTGAAATTGAAAGTGGTCGCTGCGGTGTAGACCGTTCCATTGATCGTGGTCGAGTAGGCCACGGTGACGGTGGCAGGTCCGATGTTCGCTTTTCCTGGAGTTCCGAAAATAGTTCCCGACGGGGAGACTTGAATCCACGGAGAGCCCGAAACTTCAGAGTAGCTAAACGACGATTTCTCGAAATCGAGAATGTACTGGTAAACGTTGACTGAGTAGGAAGCGTCTTCCGTCGCATTGTTAAGCGTAATGGGATTGGAAATCCACGACGGAGGGTGAATCGTAATGAGAACCGTTCCCGAACCATTAGCCGTGCTGGAACCAGTATTCGAAGCGACCGTGAACACGATACCCGAGTAGTTACCCACATCAGGACGTTGGGGCGTTCCGGTGATGATACCGTCGGTGGTTAAGGTCATCCACTTGGGAAGTCCCGTCGCCGTGAAGGAGAGGGTTCCGCCTGCAGGGTTCGTGACGTACTTTTTCAAATCGAAGGCCGTCATGGACTTGCCTTCGTTTTGAATTCCTAAATCGATATTGGGCTGCGTCCATGTCGGAGGAGCGACGACGGTTAGATCGATCCGAGTGATCGACGCGAACTCTCCGAAGGAAGCCGTTAAATTGAAACTGTGAAGTCCCACATCAGCGGCTGTCGGCTGACCCGTCATTTTATGATTGGGAGAATCTACCGTTACCCATGCTGGTTTCGTCGGAGCCGCTTCCCACTTAATGGGGCCGGTTCCTTGACTGCTCAGCAGGGTGAGGAGGTCGACGTTCATTCCCGGAGTGAGCGGCACCGTAATCGGCGTGACTCCGCTCTTAAACACTGGCCCTTCTGCATGAGCAGCGGGAGCTGCTAAGAACAGACCAATAACCAACGCCGAAAAATATTTTAAGAACATGATGTTGCCCCCCAAGGCCCCAAGTAAAAAGTGAACGGTAAAGCGGTTAAGAAAGTTTCAAAATTGGTTTAATTCTAACCCACGTTTTCGTGATCTAGATGTTAAACGAAAGATCCTGAAGACATCGGTTAAGTGTTTTTCAGACTTTTTGTCTTGGCGCGGCGTAGAAGGGTGAGAATCGGACACCGCCCGGCTCACTCTTCGGAGTAAAGACGAAAAACATTAGAGACTCTGAAAGCGAGATCGATGACTTTGTCGACGAGAAGTGGGATGCGCATTGCATTACTCTGGAATATCACTTTGGCAATTCGGGCAAAGTATCGCGATCACTTTGAATGTTATGCGTTGTGAATTTTTCTCTCTTTAATAGTCGATACACTCTAGGTCATCCACTCAATGGATCCAAGCTATCTACCAAACTTTCCTCTGTTTTCGGCGGTGAATATCCAAAAAAATTGGCGATGGTTCGACGATAAGCGGCAATGGGGTCGAATTTTTTGAGCGTGGTGTTCTTCGCGGATGCCGTGTCTTTGAACGCGCGGAGCCGTTGGATAAGATAACTCTAGGGGGCCAACGGATATGAGGATAATTAGGCGGGAAGTTATTTTCCGATAAAAGCAGCCCACCAGCTCCACTCGCAGCCGTTCCGCCATCTCCTTCGCGTATTTTCTACAGATTCTGGAACAAGATCGGGGGGAGCGGCCGCGAGGGGGGCAGACTTCCGATACCGGGGCTTTTCCAAATTTTGGGGTTTAACGACTGACTAGGGGTAGATTCGAGGAATCATTCGGGTGCGATGCAAACGACTCCAAGCGCTAATTCATGGTTTTCGGGATCGGGCTTCATGTAGAAAGCTTCTATTTTCGATCGTAACCTACTTTGCAGTTTTGGCGCTCTCGCACTTTCCAATAGGGGCTTCAAACGTAAGGTCCACTCGGACCGTTCGGTTACCGCAAAGAGTTATATCCGCGTACGTCTGGTAGGTATCGCCGTGGTGTTCCACGACGAACCGCGCTTCGCTTACTTGCAACTCAACTTTGTCGTGGTCACTATTAAATTCGAGTTTTACTCGCTGACCGTTGCACTCGATTTTTTGTTTGTCGTAGTCGTAGAAAGAGCAATCGCTGATGGGAAATTTTATCTTGAGCTTGTTTAGGCTTTGGGACGAAACTTCTAGGGCAGTTGCTATCTCTTGAGCATACCCCTCGTTGGCATCGAACACGATCTCTCGTTCAGTGTTGTTTTGTGTGACATCGAGGTAGCCCCACTGGCCGTCACCTTTGCGGCAGAAAAGAGAGAAGTCCTTAGCATCGTCGCCAAATCCCACCTGAGAGCCGAGAAGCAACGTAAGAAGGGAAAAAAAAGCAACTCTCTGTCTCGTCACAAAAACCTCCAGCAATAAACTCAACGATGGCACACTGTGTCAATTTAAGAGTGAGAAGGTCAAGCCGAAAGGCGCTGCGGCCGGAAATCTGCGGTCACTTCACTGCGTCGGGCGAACTTCTCAACCCTCTTTTTGAGGGGGTAAAACCAGTAGGAAAGGCAAGGGACGTTCTGGTGGGTTTTCCGAGAAAAGGGGAACTTGGAACGGTGTCGCCGAAAAAACTTTCATCATGAGAAGTCCATCCTTGTAGGCCTCGTCTTCTTTGTCCAAAGTCTCGAATAGTTTCAGCTCCTCCGACTCCCTTGGACTCAATATGGGCAATCCAAAGAGACCTTTCTCAAAAGCGAACAGGGCTTCGTGGGCCCGATCTTGAAAGTGGGCGCTCTCTAACTCTTCTTTGGTAGCATTCAAGAGCATGCGCACTTTCATCTCAATATTGAAGTAGAAGGAGAAACTTCCCATCTTGCTGAGAGTATCCGAAGGGCGGACCCCATTTTTAATCGCCTCAGTGATCAATACAATCTGTTTATCGAGGTGCTTTGTGTGAAACACGAGGGGGGCTTCTTTTCGAAACACTACGGAAGCCATCGCTTTTTCGAAGGCGGGATCAGTGACTGTTAAGTTGAGTTGCAATGCATAAAGAGGTGCTATCTCTTTTCGAAAATCGGCTACCGCTTTAGAAACTGCTTTTCGATATTCGATGAGGTCGTCACTGGCCTTGTCTAACTCGGCGAGCTTTTCGTTGATCTCTTCGCCCTTGAGCCCCAAGGCGCGCTTTCCCCACACTCCCTCATCCCATTGCTCTAGATCGGCGGAGTCTTTCCCCGCGACTTCCCTTACGGCTGCTTTCAGAGCAAGGTAGGGGCCAACCTCGTCTGCTCTAAGGGGAACAGTGGAAAAGAGTAGGCTCACCAGCGCAAGACGAAATAGCGTGTTCATACGGAACTGCTATCGATTTACGATAAACCCGTCAAACAGTTCTGATTTGACGGCCGCCGCTCAGTTTCGAATCTCTTTGAAGTCTTAGGGATAAATGCGTGTAATCATTCGAGGGAATGCTGCGGCTTCACGCAAATGCTCTAGTCCGCATATCCAGGACAGCGTTCGCTCTAGCCCGAGACCAAAGCCAGCGTGAGGCACCGAGCCGTATTTGCGAAGATCCAGGTACCATCCGAAGGACTCTTCGGACAATCCATGCTCTTTAATGCGCGTTCGCAAAGCTTCGATATCTTCTTCACGCTGTCCGCCACCAATGATCTCGCCGTAGCCTTCTGGGGCGATGCAATCGACTCCAAGCGCTAATTCATGGTTTTCGGGATCGGGCTTCATGTAGAAAGCTTTTATTTTCGCCGGATATCTAGTGATGAAAAGAGGCTTATCAAATTGCTCGGCGAGTGCCGTCTCTTCAGGAGCTCCGAAGTCGGTACCCCATTCGCAAGGAATTTTTAATCCTTTAAGACGTTCGATCGCTTCCGTGTAAGTGATACGAGGGAAGGGAGCCTTTACGTTTTGAAGTTTGGTCGTGTCTCTTTCGAGCACCGCGAATTCAGGCGCGCATTCTTTAAGAACGGTTTGCACGGTGTATTCTAAGAATCGTTCGGCCAAAACCATGTTCGCATCTAAATCATTGAAAGCGACTTCCGGCTCGACCATCCAGAATTCCGTCAGATGCCTGCGGGTTTTAGATTTCTCGGCTCGAAAGGTTGGACCGAAACAATAGATCTTTCCGAAGGCCATGGCCGCTGCTTCTCCATAGAGCTGTCCGCTCTGAGAGAGATAAGCTTTTTCGCCAAAATAATCAGTTTCAAAAAGAGTCGTCGTTCCTTCGCAGGCCGCCGGCGTAAAGATAGGCGTGTCGATTAGCGTAAATCCGTCGTTGTCGAAGAAATCGCGAATTGCTTTTACGAAGCGGCTTCGAATGCGAAGAATCGCGTTTTGGCGAAGGCTTCGAATCCATAGGTGGCGATTCGTAAGCAAGAAATCAGGGCCGTGCTCTTTGGGGCCAATCGGATAGTCTTGAGCGATCTGCAAAATTTGCAGCGTCTCAGCATCCAATTCCACGCCACCTTTAGAGCGTTTATCTTCTTTGACCTTTCCGGTCACAATGACAGAAGTCTCTTGGGTCAGCTTTTCAAAAGCCTCAAAAGTTTCGTCCGAAACAACGCCTTTCACGAAAACGATCTGAACCGTTCCTGTGCCATCGCGCATAATTAGAAATTTAATTTTGCCCGAACTACGTTTGCTGTAGACCCAGCCCTTTAAAGTGACTGAGGTCCCAATGTGCTTTTGGAGCTGAGATATCTGTACGTCTGCCATTTACGCTACGGCAACCTTACGATTGCCCGCCTTGTTCTTTCGGTGTTCCATAAACCGCTCGACGTAGATCGTGAACGGAGAAGCGATGTAAACCGTGGAGTAAGTTCCTACGAAGATACCCAAGCACATGGCCATCGCGAAACTCTGAATTTCGCCCGTGCACAGAAAGATAATGGGCACGATAGAAACAAGAGTTACCAGAGAGGTTAGTAGCGTTCGAGAGAGTGTTTGGTTGATTGCTTTATTAATAGTTGTGGGTAAGGAAAGCGCCGCCCCTCCCTTTTTATAAAGCTCTCGCACGCGGTCATATACGACGATGGTATCGTTCACGCTGTAACCGGCGATCGTTAGCAAAGCCGCGATCGAGGTGATCGTGAACTCTTTTCCCGTAACGAGATAAAAGCCAGAAGCTAAAATCAGGTCATGGATCATAGCGATTGTGGCACCGGGTGCGAATCGGAAATCGAATCTGAGCCAGATGTAGATAGTAATCAAAAGAACAGAGTAGATTAGCGATCTGAGAGCGGCACTTTTCAACTCGGCGCCTACTTTAGGACCGACTTCATCAGCTTTCTGGACTGTAATTTGGTCTTTGCCAACCTTTTGCACCAAGAGTGCACTAAGCGTCGGGGCTTTGTTCTTTTCCTTCGCTGCCGCTGTACCGGGGATAGTCTTTTCTACGGGGCGCGAAGTGATAAGATATTCCTGACTGTTCGCTCCCAAAGCAACTACCGAAGCCTCAGGGTCACCAAGGTCGGTGATGAGCTTTCGAACTTCGTCCGAATGCATGGGCTTAGAGAACTTCACCTGCATTACCGAGCCGCCCGTAAAATCAATTCCGTAATTGAATCCATGGGTGAAGATGGCCGTAATGACGGCGATCCCCGAAATGATGGAGAACGCCATGAAGTATTTAAACTTCCCAATAAAGTCGATATTCGTATTCGTCGGAACAATTTGAAAGAATTTCATTTTTGATTTTCCTAGACGCTAATAGTTTTCTTGCCCTTGGACACGATGAAGTAATCTTGAATCACTCGAGTCACGAAGACAGAAGTGTACAAAGATGCCGCCAAACCGACGAGCAGGGTGACCGCAAAACCTCGAATCGGGCCGTAGCCGAAACTCAAGAGAATGATGGCCGCAATGATTGTCGTGACGTGGGTATCAAAAATAGCGGTAAATGCTCGGCTATAACCTTCGGAGATGGCCAGAGCCACACTCTTTCCGGCTCTTAGCTCTTCACGTATATGCTCGAAAATTAGCACGTTCGCGTCGACCGCCATACCAAGGGTCAGCGTGATACCCGCAAGGCCTGGCAGCGTCAGCGTTCCTTCGAACGCTGCTAAGATGGAAAAAATGAGAAGTCCGTTCAAGCCCAGCGCTGCGACCGCAACGAGACCAGAGGTCCGATAATAGATCGCCATGAAGATGAACAC
>JBBQIT010000052.1:0-12636 GCA_038325205.1 Bdellovibrionota bacterium | reverse complement strand
GTAATCCACTGGCGGTATGGCTATCACGTTTGGCCCTTGTCCCTGCCCTTGATCATCGTTAAACAGCAAGGGATTAGGGGTGTAGGGATAAGCCGGATTTACCGGGGCGTTGTACTGGACGTTGTATTGGCCGTTGGCGCCGTAACCGTGATTTTTAGCTTTGCAGGGATGTTTGGTCTGGTACTGAACCAGCGCTGTTTGATACTGCTGTTGGAGTCCAAAAAGTTGTGTTTGAGCCGCTTGAAGTGCCGCGACCGTTTGAGCGTTTGGATATTGGCTCGCGAGATTCTGAGCATTCGCTACCGCTTGTCGGGCGACGTTTAGCTGATTGAAAAGACTATCTAGATTCTTGTTCCCGCTGCTTTGAATCGCCACCGCGAAAGGATCGAAGGTGGCAATTACTTCGCCCTGTGAGGGCGTTGATGCAAAAAACAAAGCTGCCAGACTAAGGATGCTAATCAAGTATCTCATGGTGCCTCGCGACGTTAAGGTGATAGCTACCCCCTGACATTGCAATGGCGATGCCCAAGTTTCCCGAGGCTAGAATACTCATTTACTCTTCAAAAAACGCATTGATAGCTCTCAAATCTTGCGGAAATCTTGCGTCCGAGAATACATAACTGCGCTTAAGTTAAGGTGAAGACTGAAGACTGTTGGTGTACGCGGCGAGTGTCTAAAGTTTGTACACCCCCGTCTTCCCGCTTACCGCTTACCGCTTCGCCTTCGGCTACGCCGGGACAAGTCGCCTTCGGCTACGCCGAGGCAGGCCACCCTACCGCCACATGTCGTCGTCAAACCGGTTCCGGTTTTGTTTGCGGCGAATTCGGCCTTTGACCAGAGAAACCAGTAGCGGGCCGAAGAAGAGGAAATAGGGGATGGTCGAGATCGGCATGACTACGTAGTCGCCTTGGATAACTCGAAGCAGCATGAAGGCTACGCCGATGAGAGTTAGCCATTTCGCTTTTACGGGAAAAAGAAAATAGATTAGCAACTCGTACTCTGGAAAAAGCGTGCCGAAGGCCAAACTGATATTGGAGAGCATGTAGTAAGAGATATCTACTTGCTGCATGGTGAGGAAAGCGCCGCCGAAACAAGCGAGGACGGTCGCTATGACGTACACTGTCACAGGGCCGGGTCCCCACACCGATTCCAAAGCGTTCACGATGAAGTAGATATAAAGGCAATAGAAAAGCAGGCTGATGGGGCTTTTAAAATCGTTACTGAAAATGAATCCAACGATTCGCCACCATTCTCCCTGAAGGATTAGGTAGGGATGGAAGAGAAATCTTTCCATCGGGATCGGCGAAACCATATTCGCTACGAAAGCGAGGACAGCGACGCCGCAAAGTAGTCCGCCAAGATTGGGAATACCTAGGAAATCTAATTTACGAAGCGTGATTCTAAGCCACTTAGGAAATCGTTCGTCCATGGTTAAGGCGTCCTTCGCATAAGTTGATAAAGTATTTATGTACGCTGGTTGAAAGACTTAGCTCCGGATGAAAAGCAGAGGCCAGCCAATGCCCTTCTTGAATCATCACAGGCTCCCCGTTGTGGCGAAAGAGCACTTGGACGTCAGCTCGCATCGGCTCTAGCCGAGGCGCCCGGATAAACACGCCTTCTATTTTATCACCCGGCCAAAATTCTGAGGGTTCTAAAATCGCGATGAAGCTATCCAGCTGGCGGCCGTAGGCGTTGCGAGTCGCCCGTAAATGCATCTTTTTGAGCGAGGCTTGCGCGGGATGGAGAACTTCGCTCGCCAGCAAAATACTGCCTGCGCAGACTCCCCAGGCTGGTCTTTCGTCTACAAATTGGGACAATGGCTCCCATAACGAATTCAATTTTAAGAGGTGGATCATCGCGGAGCTCTCTCCGCCGGGAAGGATGATGCCGGCGAGGTCTTTAAGATC
The DNA here is from genome assembly GCA_038325205.1 of Bdellovibrionota bacterium. GTDB lineage: Bacteria > Bdellovibrionota > FAC87 > UBA2466 > UBA2466 > JBBQIT01. The sequence goes on along the minus strand of JBBQIT010000052.1, from coordinate 10,729 downwards.
TTCAGGGGTTCGAACCTCAACGGGCTCGACGCCTAGTTCTTGTAATTTCTCGCGATGGGGTCCTACGGCACCTTGGAGTGCTAGGATTCCAATCTTCACTTTACCACCCGCGTTCTTGCAGGAGCTCTTCGGTCTTTAGCTGTTTAATGTCTAAGCCCTTCATCGGAACGCCAAGCCCAGTCGAGCATTTGGCTAAAATTGCGGGATCTTTATAGTTGGTCGTGGCGGTCACGATCGCGAGAGCTAACTTTTCGGGATCTCCTGATTTGAAAATTCCCGATCCTACGAAGACAGATTCCGCTCCGAGCATCATGCACAAAGCAGCGTCAGCTGGAGTAGCGATACCACCGGCAGCAAAGTTGGGTACCGGTAGTTTTCCCGTTTTTGCGACTAACTGGACCAGATTATACGGAGCGCCAAGTTCTTTGGCTTCGTTCATCAATTCTTCGGGTCCAAGAGTCGTGAGTCTTCTCATTTGCGTGTGCAAAGTCCGCAAATGGCGAACGGCTTCGACGATATTGCCCGAGCCGGCTTCACCTTTGGTTCGAATCATGGCAGCGCCTTCACCGATGCGGCGAAGCGCTTCACCCAAGTTGCGGCAGCCGCAAACGAAGGGGACTTTAAAATCCAATTTATCGATGTGGTACTGCTCGTCGGCAGGAGTCAGGACTTCACTCTCGTCAATATAGTCGACGCCAAGCGCTTCCAAAATTCTGGCCTCCATAAAATGCCCAATACGGGCTTTCGCCATGACCGGGATAGAGACGGCTTCCATGATCTCTAAGATCTTGGTGGGGTCGGCCATGCGGGCGACTCCGCCATCTTTGCGGATGTCAGACGGGACTCTTTCGAGCGCCATTACCGCGACAGCTCCTGCTTTTTCAGCGATCACCGCTTGCTCGCGATTGACCACGTCCATGATGACTCCGCCCTTGAGCATTTCGGCGAGGCCGGTCTTTAATCGCATTCCACTGAATTGGCTAAGCATTTCGTCTTTTTTATCGGACATAGTTTTGGAGATCCTCCGGTGGAATTCATATCCCACCTTGTCCGCCAAATCAACGGATATGGGGTTGCTTTCAAGGCCTATTTCGCATACATTGCGAGCCGCCTAAATATGGGACCACAAAGAACTTCTTCGAATACGGCAGGCCCACTTGGAGTGAAGTCTATTTTAGGGACTGAATTCCTCAAGGCCGAACAAATTGAAACAGTACTCAACTGTGCCTTTTCCTTTAAAAAGCGGTTGGAGTCGGGAAAACCGCTTCCCGAGTCTCTTAAGGGAAAGACCACGATTCTTCTTTTTTTTGAAGCTAGCACCCGAACCCGAAGCTCTTTTGAGCTGGCCGCGAAGCGGTTAAAAGGGGACGTTTTGGTTTTGACCAAGGAGATGAGTTCGGTCGAAAAAGGGGAGACTCTTTACGATACCGCAAAGACCATCGAAGCCATGCACCCCGACCTTCTGGTGCTTCGCCATCCTTCGGCGGGTTCGCCTTATCACCTGAGCAAAATTTTAGGGATTCCTATTATTAACGCGGGTGATGGCTTCCACGAACATCCGACACAAGCGCTTCTGGATGTGATGACGATTAGCGAATTCAAACCCTCGTTAAAAGGGCTCAAAGTTTTAATTGTAGGCGACATTGCCCATAGCCGTGTTGCCAGATCAGACATTTACGCCCTTAAAACGATGGGCGCTGAAGTCAGTGTTTGCGGTCCGCCAACTTTAGTCCCACCCCGGATGGCGGAAATGGGAGTTGAAGTCCATTTCGATTTAGACAAAGCGGTCAAAGATAAAGACGTCATCATCGCCCTTCGTATTCAGTTTGAAAGAATTGGAGCAATGCAGATTCCGTCACGCGGAGAATATTCGCGCTTTTACGGAATTTCGAGTCGTGTGCTGAAGCTTTGCAAAGAGGATGTTCTCATCATGCATCCGGGTCCAGTGAATCGAGGGCTAGAGATAGCGCCTGATGTGGCCGACGGTTCCCATTCGGTAATTTTGAATCAGGTAGGTAATGGAGTGCTGGTCCGCATGGCACTGCTCCATTTGTTGACCGGAGGAGAGCCGCTAGATGTCGCCTAGACCGATCTTATTACGCGGGGGAAGAATTTTTGATCCGAGTCAGAATCTCGACATGCAAGGAGATCTGTATCTTCGCAACGGAAAAGTCGAGGGCATCGCTTCTTCCATCCCTTTAACTCGCGAAACCGGAGCGCTTGTCATCGAGATTCCCGGGTGCATTGTGACTCCTGGTTGGGTCGACATGCATACTCACTTGCGAGAGCCAGGTCAGTCGCATAAAGAGACGATTAAAACGGGCAGTGAATCGGCCGCGGCCGGCGGATTTACGTCGATTGCTTGCATGGCCAACACCAATCCTGTGAACGACAACTCGTTCATCACGAACTACATCTACCAAAAAGTTTCTAGCGAGTCTGAGATCAACATCTACGCCATCGGCGCTATCTCTAAAGGACTTAAGGGCGAAGAGTTAGCTGAGATCGGAGCGATGTGGGAAGCTGGCATCGTAGGGCTTTCTGACGACGGCAAAACCGTCATGAATGCTTATCTCATGCGCAAAGCGATGGATTACGGAAAACGATTCGATTTAGTTTTGATTAGTCACGCGGAAGACTCCTGCTTGAAGGGCCGGGGAGTCATGAATGAAGGCATTAACTCGACTCGTTTCGGACTTCGCGGAATTCCCAGAGCTTCGGAAGATGTCATTGTCTCCAGAGATATTTTGCTCGCCGAAACGACGGGTGCCAGACTGCATGTTGCCCACGCCAGTACCATCGGGACGGTGCAGCTAATTCGGGATGCTAAGCGGCGAGGAATCCGAGTGACAGCGGAAGTGACTCCTCATCACCTGACTTTGACGGATGATTCCGTTGGCGACTATGATACCAACACTAAAGTCGCCCCCCCGCTCCGAGAACGTCGCGACGTGGAAGCTCTTATCGAAGCCCTAGGTGATGGAACGATCGACGCGCTGGCCTCTGACCATGCGCCTCACTCGGTGGAAGACAAAGAAGTTGAGTACGATTTAGCGGAATTCGGAATGGTGGGGTTGGAAACGGCTTTTCCCTTGTACTACCGGCTTCACCGGGAAAAAGGGATTTCGCTCGAACGGATCATTTCCGCTATGACGATCAAACCCGCTGAAATTTTAGGAATTCAAAAGGGCACTTTGAAGATCGGTGTGGATGCTGACGTGACGGTGTTCGATCCCAGTCAGCATTTTAAAGTAGATGCGAGTCAGTTTCGCTCGAAGAGTCACAATAGCCCTTTTCACGGCTGGGACCTTCAAGGGCGAGTCGCTTACACGATTGTGGGTGGCAAAGTAGTTTATCGCTCCAGCCATCTCCTAGGTTCCCCTGATGTGGGAAAGGAGACTCCGTGAGTTGGCAGGCAGGTCTCTACCTTGAAAAAGGGTATGCCTTCGAAGGAGTTGGTTTTGGTGCGGAAGTCGCGATGGGCGGCGAGGCGGTCTTCAATACCGGTATGACCGGTTATCAAGAGATTTTTACTGACCCTTCGTACCACGAGCAAATCGTCGTCATGTCGTATCCGCACTTAGGAAATACGGGGATTAATTCAGGCGATTGGGAATCCAAGTCCCTTTATTTAAGTGGAGTCGTCGCGCGCGAGTACAACAACAAGCCGTCGTCTTGGCGTTCGGACCAGACACTAAGCCAACTTTTGGAAGCGCATAAAATCCCCGGCATCTCCGACGTCGATACCCGAGAGATCACGGAAATTATTCGCGATGAAGGCGCTCAAAGAGGCATTATCTTCCCGTTAAGCTCACTAAAAGGGCGCTCCCTTGAAGCTTGCGGTAAGGAGCTAATCGCCAAAGTCGAACCGATGGAAGGGCTGGAACTTGTCAGCCGCGTCAGCTGCAAAAAGCCTTACGAATTTCCCGGCGCGAAAACAGGAAGTGCTGGCACCGTCGTGGTTTACGATTACGGGGTGAAGACGAATATCCTTCGCTCTTTCACCGAGCAAAATTTCAAAACGATGGTCGTGCCCTATAACTATCCTTATCAAGAAGCATTGAGTTATAAGCCTACCGCGGTAGTGCTTTCTAATGGCCCTGGAGATCCTGCGGGAGTGCCCGACGCGGTCCCACAGATCGAAGGCCTTTTGGGCAAAACCCCTATTCTTGCTATCTGCATGGGGCATCAATTACTCGCCCGTACCTTGGGTTGTCAGACGTACAAGCTTTCTTTTGGTCATCACGGAATCAATCATCCCGTGAGAGATCTGACATCGGGAAAAATTCTGATAACATCTCAAAACCACGGGTTCTCCGTTAAGGCTCAGGACTTAAAGTCCAAAGATGTCTCTGTGAGTCATGTGAGCCTTAACGATGACACCGTGGAAGGCTTTTTCTCTGAGAAGATGAAGTTTTACAGCGTGCAATTCCATCCCGAAGCGAAGCCCGGGCCATCTGACGCTGCATCTATTTTCGACTATTTCGTACGAGGGTTTCTGAAATGACCATCGCAAGTAGCACAGATACGGTTCCGGCAACCACAGGGATGATCCACCCGGATTTTGAGTCTTTGGTGCAAAGGATTATCGTCTCGGTGGACAAAGAAAAGCTTGCAGAGTTACGTCGTAATTTTCACACTCGCTTGCGCATCACTTTAACCAATCCCGACAACGCCGAACTCATCGAAGACTTGTGGGATTTCTTCTACGACTGGTGCGTCTTCGAACAGCAGTTGCCAGAGATGATCGAAACGCTTTCTGAATCTCAGAAAAATATCTGGAACCATGTGAAGACGGGCAATCAGCGCGGGCTTTATGTCGTGGTCAAAGCCGCCGACGACTTGCTTAAGTTAAAAGAGCTCTATCTCGGCAAAGTCTATTTGGTGAAGAAAAAGGGCACCACCGACTTCATTGGAATTTCTCGCGGGGATATTATCGAAGGTCGCTTAGTGGAATATGAAGAAGGCGACACCAAACATTTTAGTTTCGTAAGAAGACCGTCTTATCATCCGATTGACGTTCACGGATACATCAAGAAAAAGGTAAGACAATTTAAACGCGCTAAGGATTTTTCCACCTATCAGAGTTGGCTGTGGCTTTTGGTGGGAATGTATTTGAAACACCGGATCTATCACCATATGCCGATCGATAAGATCTACGACGACAATAGTAGGATTTGAAGTCATGCCCAAACGTACCGATCTGAAGCGCATCCTTTTGATCGGCTCGGGTCCAATTATTATCGGTCAAGCGTGCGAGTTCGATTATTCCGGAACCCAGGCCTGCAAAGCTTTAAAGGACGAAGGCTACGAAGTCATTCTAGCCAATTCTAATCCTGCCACGATCATGACCGATCCCAACTTTGCGGATCGCACTTACATTGAACCCCTTACCGTGGACTACCTCGAAGACATCATTCGAAAAGAGCGTCCGCAAGCTTGTTTACCGACCCTAGGCGGTCAGACCGCTCTTAATCTCGCGATGGCTCTCTCCGAAAAAGGGATACTCAAGAAGTACAATGTGGAGCTTATCGGAGCTTCGGAAAAAGCCATCCAGTTAGCGGAAAGTCGCGAACAGTTTAAGGGGGTCTTGACTCGAGTCGGAGTCGACTTTCCAAAAAGTGGTCTCGCGAAAAATTTCGTCGAAGGTTTAGCGATTATTGAACAGATCGGCTTTCCTTGCATCATTCGTCCCTCTTTCACGATGGGCGGCACAGGAGCGAGTCTCGCTTTTAACATCGAAGAGTTTCACGTGGAATGTGCGCGTGGTCTGGAAGCGAGCCCCATCAGTGAAATTTTGATCGAAGAGTCTGTGATCGGATGGAAAGAGTATGAACTTGAATTGATGCGTGACTGCAAAGACAACGTCGTCATCATTTGTTCGATTGAGAATTTAGATCCCATGGGAGTTCATACGGGTGACAGCATCACCGTGGCGCCTATTCAAACTTTGACCGACCAAGAGTATCAAGTCATGCGAGATGCCGCGACTCGCATTATTCGCGAAGTTGGCGTGGATACCGGCGGTTCTAATATCCAATTCGCGGTCAATCCAGAAGACGGTCGCCAAGTAGCGATTGAAATGAATCCCCGAGTTTCACGCAGTTCGGCTTTGGCGTCTAAGGCCACAGGATTTCCGATCGCTAAGATCGCAACAATGCTTGCGGTTGGCTATAGCCTGGACGAAATTCCTAACGACATTACGAAGAAGACTCTTTCTTGTTTCGAACCCAGTATCGATTACGTGGTTACCAAGATTCCTCGATTCGCTTTTGAGAAGTTTCCTAAGTCCGATCCTAAGCTCGGTCCTCAGATGAAATCGGTAGGCGAAGTGATGGCCATCGGCCGTACTTTCAAAGAATCCTTCCAGAAAGCGATTCGATCACTTGAGACCGGTCACTGGGGTTTAAAGCCTTTTGAAGAACGACGTAAGTTGCGCTCGGGGTTGACCTGGATCGATGGTATTCGCAACTACGTGAAAGTTCCTAAGCCTGACCGACTTTACTGGTTGGCTCAAGGGTTTCGCGAAGGGATTGATGTCGAAGAGATGCACGATCTAACCAAGATCGACCGTTTCTTCCTAGATCAAATTTTTGAGATCGTAGAAGAAGAAAAAACGATCTCTAGCTGTGCAGGCAAACTGGCGGAAGTTCCTGAAAAGCAATTACGCCAATGGAAGCGTCATGGGTTTTCGGATTTAGCGATTGCCCACTTTATCCGTTCCTCGGAGTCGCAAGTCCGGGCCAAACGAGAGCAATTAGATATCCGACCATCCTACAAGATGGTGGATACCTGTTCGGCAGAGTTTAAAAGTTCGACGCCTTATCTTTATTCCACGTATGAAGGTAAGAGTGACCCGATTCCTGAGACGGGAAAAAAGAAAGTCATCATCTTGGGCGGTGGACCCAACCGGATCGGTCAAGGGATCGAGTTTGACTACTGTTGCGTGCAAGCTTCCTTCACTCTGAAAGAAGAAGGCTACGAAGCGATCATGGTGAACTGCAATCCGGAAACGGTGAGCACTGACTATGACGTTAGCGATAAGCTATATTTCGAGCCGCTCTTTTTAGAAGATATTTTGAATCTTTTAGACCGAGAAAAGCCGTGGGGCATCGTGGTTCACTTTGGCGGCCAGACTCCGCTCAATCTAAGTCGCAAGCTCGCCAAAGGGGATTACCCGATAATTGGAACTTCAGCGGCGGCGATCGATGTCGCGGAAGATAGAGATAAGTTTCGCTCCCTCTGTCATCGCCTTCAATTGAGACAGCCTGAGAGTGTTACCGTCAGTGATCGAGATGAAGCTCAGGCCGCTGCAGAGCAAGTTGGGTTTCCTCTCTTAGTTCGCCCCTCGTTTGTTTTGGGGGGCCGAGGTATGGAGATCATTTACGATAGTCGCGATTTCCAAAGATGGCTTCTTCGTGGCCATGAGATTTCAGAAGAGTCCCCACTTCTTATCGATAGATTCCTAAAAAACGCCGTTGAGGTAGACGTCGATGCTATTTGTGACGGTACCGATGTCGTCATTTGCGGTGTCCTTGAACAGATTCAAGAAGCCGGAGTTCATTCAGGGGATTCAGCCTGCTCCATTCCTCCGATGACGCTCTCCCAAGACGTCGTCACGGAGTTGGAACGACAGACCAAGATTTTAGCGCTCGAACTGCATGTCAAAGGTTGTATCAATATTCAATATGCGATTGAGGGCGGAAAAATTTACGTCCTAGAAGTAAACCCGCGTGCTTCGCGAACCGTTCCTTTTTCGAGCAAAGCTCGAGGCATCTCCTACGCCAAAATGGCGATGCGGATCATGTTAGGCAAAAAGCTTAAGGACGAAAAAGAAATACCTAAAAAGACCGACTACGTTTACGTCAAAGAGGCCGTCTTCCCATTCAACAAGTTCCCTGGAACCGACATCATCTTAGGACCCGAAATGCGATCGACGGGAGAAGTGATGGGCGGCGGGAAAACCTTCGCTGAGGCCTTCGGCAAAGCGACTATTGCTTCGGGACACAAGCTTCCCATGAAGGGATGCGCGTTTTTAAGCGTAAAAAATGGCGATAAAGACGCCCTTTTACCCATTGCCGTTGAGCTCAAAGAGCTGGGTTTTGAGCTCCGGGGGACTCGCGGAACCGCTGTTTTCCTGAAGGGTAAGGGAATTGATATTAAGGTGACGAACAAAGTGAACGAAGGTAGACCCCATGTGGTAGACGAGATTAAGAATGGCGACATTCAGCTCGTTATCAATACGTCTGCCTTAGGAGTTCATGAGGTCGGTGCAGCGTATGAACTAAGGCGCACCACAGTGATGCGCCATTTGTGTTATTTCACGACCATAGCAGCGGCTCGAGCTGGAGTGCAGGCCATTTCAGAGTTGAAGCGGATCCCCATTTCCACGCACTGTTTGCAGGAGAGGTAGTAGATGTCTCAAGTTCCCATGACCGTTAACGGAAAGCGAAAGCTGGAAGAAGAGTTGAAGCACTTAAAGTCCGTGGAACGTCCTCGTGTGATTGAAGCCATTTCGGTAGCGCGTGACCATGGCGATCTTTCTGAGAACGCGGAATATGATGCTGCAAAAGAAAAACAATCTTTCATCGAAGGCCGAATAGCCGAGATTGACGATAAGCTTGCTCGCGCTCAAGTCATCGATCCAAGAGAGATCAAAAGCGATCGCATTGTATTCGGTGCCACTGTCGAAGTTCGAGATGAAAACACAGATGAGAAACGCGTGATTCGAATCGTTGGAACAGATGAAATCGATGTAAAGGCAGGTTGGCTTTCTATTGACTCTCCGGTCGTTCGCCAACTGATCAATAAAAAAGTGGGCGACTCCGTCCTGATCAAAGTTCCCAAAGGGGAAATGGAATACGAAATTCTCAGCATTCGGTTCGAATAAAAGGTAAAGTCGGGGTTCGTGACGACGACCAAGGAACATGGGGGCAGCACAAGTAGTATCTATGCGCCGCTGCGCGAAGTTCACGGAGTCGGACCCAAGCTAGCCGAACTATTCTCCCGAAAAGGCGTCGATACGGTTGAAGACGCTCTCTATTTTATCCCCCGAGATTACCAAGATCGAAGCCATCTCACTCCCATCTCAGGTTTAAAACTAAATGAGAGCGCTACTTTAAAAGGGCGGGTCATCAATGTGATGTGCACCCGTCGAGGGAGACATAGCCGTCTTCAAGTCCACCTTTCGGATGGAACGGGAACCGTGGTCCTCATTTGGTTCCATGGGGCGACTTATTTAGAAAAGGATTTTAAACGCGACTCTTGGTTTTTGGTTCATGGAGAAGTGAAGTATTTCGGCGGCCTTCCCAGTATCACACATCCTGACTACGAAGCGCTCGATCCCGACACCCTTTCGCAGCTTCCCAAGTCAGCAAATTTTGGTCGTATTGTTCCTCTCTACAGCGAGACCGAAGGGCTTACCCAAAAAGTAATTCGCAAAATTGTAGCGCAAGCGCTTAAGCGCTCGCTCGATCAACTGGGAGATCCTTTACCTCAAGCGCTTCGTAATCGCTTACAAGTCCCGACCTTGAGAGAGAGCTTTATCTCTGTACATTTCCCAGCCGAAATCCCTCCGGTGGAAGGTTACAGCCCGGCAATTAAGCGAATTATTTTTGAAGAGTTTTTCGTTCTGCAGTTGGGACTGGGTTTAAAAAAGCAGAAGCACCGAACGATGAACGCGCTTCCCTTGCAGGAGAGTAAGGGAAACCTTTCCAAGTTTATTAAAGGGTTACCTTTTGTTCTCACGGGCGATCAAACCCGTGCGTTGGAAGATATCTTAGGAGATCTTCGAAAGAGCGAAGCGATGGTTCGGCTGATTCAAGGAGACGTCGGCTCAGGAAAGACGGTCGTCGCTTTGGCCGCGGCGGTAGTTGCCGCAACTGCCGGGGCCCAATCGACGTTTATGGCGCCGACGGAAATTCTAGCTATCCAACATCTAAAGAGCGCAAAAACCTGGCTTGAGCCCTTGGGGATCAAAGTTGGTTTCTTAGCTCAGGCGACGGAAAACAAGGCCGAAGTCTTAGCCGATATCGCGAGTGGAAAGATCCAGGTCATCATAGGCACGCACGCTATTTTTCAAAAAGGCGTCGAGTTCAAAAATTTGGGCTTGGTTGTCGTGGACGAGCAGCATCGGTTCGGAGTAGAGCAGAGAGGCCAATTGCTGAAAAAGGGTTCTGCTCTGATTCCTCATTTACTGATGATGACCGCTACTCCGATTCCCCGAACTTTGGCGCTCACGCTCTACGGGGATCTCGATCTCACTTTAGTGAAAGAGAAGCCTGTGGGAAGAAAACCAATTTTGACTCGCGTGATCCGCGAAAGGGACCGGCCGCAACTCTATAGCCGAATTCGTTCGGTGGTTGGCCGAGGTGAACAAGTTTACATCATCTACCCCTTGGTGGACGTGAGCGAGAAGTTAGATCTCAAATCGGCGACTGAGATGCACGCTAAACTGAGTAAAGAGGTCTTTCCGATGTACTCAGTGGCGTTGCTTCACGGACGAATGAAGCCTGACGAAAAAGAAAGAACGCTAAGAGAATTTAAAGAAGGCAAACACCAGATTCTAATTTCTACGACCGTGATCGAAGTCGGCATCGATGTCGCCAACGCCACGTTGATGGTGATCGAACATCCAGAACGGCTTGGTCTTTCTCAGCTTCATCAACTCAGAGGCCGTGTGGGCCGTGGCGAGAAGAGCAGTGAGTGTTTGTTGGTTGCTGATACCCAT
>JBBQIT010000051.1:0-12758 GCA_038325205.1 Bdellovibrionota bacterium | reverse complement strand
AGCAAGTCTATTGACCCGATCGGAATCGTCCACACGTTGCCGAAGCCGAAACCATTGCACGGCGCACGTCCTTGTTAAGCCTCGCTGTACTACGCCGAAGTGTGCCGAAAATGGAAGGTGGGGTTCGTGAAGCGCTCACGTGGCAACTGAACCAGATTCTTCTTTCAAGCAATCCAAACGAGGTGCCTATCTACTCTTCGGCCGAAAAGGTCGCGGGTGTGTTTTCTGAGGAAATGTTTTTCGCTACCGCTTTGCGGATCCGCTTGAGAATCGAAAATCGAAATAAGAGGAAATAAAAAAGGCCCCGTTGGGGCCATTTTTATTTGGTAGCGGGGGTAGGATTTGAACCTACGACCTTCGGGTTATGAGCCCGACACGTAGGTTTTTTTCCTCACTTGTAACCCCCGGTAGTTACAGTCAAATAATTAACAACCTTCGAGACTTAGGTCAAGAAGGCTGTCAGGACGACTTCGGTTCTTTTCCACCTAGTTCGGTTTAGTTCCATGTACGTGTGCAACACGGGGACATGGAAGTGGAGTTGAGACTTACGGGATAAGAATGTGACGCAAGCTGACGCAGTGAGAAGTTGGAGAGCTCAGCAACGTTTGTTGCTGACAGAATCTAGACACGGCGTTTGACACTACCCCGCTTCAAGAGCAGCCTCACGATCAACCAGTGGCCCATCGCCTTTGATCTGAAGATTGCCTCCATTCAACATAAAAAATGAAGAGTAAAAGATGGCCCCCAAAACGCTCCAACATTCTCGAAAAACAAAAAAGAATAGGTTAGTAAAACGCCCCACAGCGGTTGCTGAGCGAATGGGATCGCTCGAAAAGTTTCGCCGGATGGCGACGGTCATTCAAGATTCCAATGATGCAATTACCTTCCAGGATTTAGATGGCAACATCTTGGCATGGAACCGGGGTGCTGAACAAATTTACGGATATTCAGAGGCTGAAGCTCTTCGCATGAATATCGTAGATACCGTGCCCAAGGAATATCAAGAGGAAGCACGTCAGTTTCTTGCCTCTCTTAAACGTGGCGAGTTGGTGCCAACGCTTGAGACAAAACGCAAACATAAAGACGGTAGGATCGTTGATGTGTGGCTGACCAATACCAAGCTCATTGATGATAAAGGAAATTTAACTGGGATTGCCACAACCGAACGCGACATTACTGAGCAAACAAAAACACTGGAAAAGTTTCGCCGGATGGCGACGGTCATTGAAGATTCCAATGATGCGATTACCTTTCAGGATTTAGATGGCAACATCTTGGCGTGGAACCAGGGCGCAGAACAAATTTACGGCTACTCCCAAGCTGAAGCGCTGCGCATGAATATCGTGGACACGGTTCCGAAAGAGTATCAAGAAGAAGCCCGTCAGTTCCTCTCCTCTCTTAAGCGTGGAGAGCTGGTGCCTAACGTGGAGACAAAGCGAAAGCATAAAGACGGTAGGATCATTGACGTCTGGCTAACCAACACCAAGCTCACTGACGATAAAGGCAATCTCACTGGAATTGCTACTACTGAACGCGATATTTCCGAGCGAATGGGAGCGTTAGAAAAGTTTCGCCGGATGGCGACTGTTATTCAAGATTCCAATGATGCGATCACCTTTCAGGATTTGGAAGGCAACATTTTGGCTTGGAACAAGGCCGCCGAAACCATTTACGGCTATTCCCAAGCCGAAGCCCTGAGCATGAATATCGTGGATACCGTTCCGAAAGAATATCAAGAAGAGGCCAGGGGATTTTTAGCCTCTCTAAAGGCGGAGAGTTGCTGCCCAATCTAGAGACAAAACGAAAACATAAAGACGGCAGAATTATCGATGTCTGGCTAACCAACACCAAGCTCACTGACGATAAAGGCAACCTTACTGGAATTGCTACTACTGAACGCGATATTTCCGAGCGGATGGGAGCGTTAGAAAAGTTTCGTCGGATGGCGACCGTTATTCAAGATTCCAATGATGCGATCACCTTCCAGGATTTGGAAGGTAATATCTTGGCCTGGAATCGGGGTGCTGAAACAATGTACGGATATTCAGAAGCCGAAGCGCTGCGCATGAATATCGTAGATACCGTGCCCACCGAATATCAAGAAGAAGCCAGGGGATTTTTAGCCTCTCTAAAGCGCGGAGAATTACTGCCCAATCTAGAGACAAAACGAAAACATAAAGACGGTCGAATCATCGATGTCTGGCTGATTAATACTAAGCTCACGGATGAAAAGGGAAAGTTAACTGGAATTGCCACAACCGAACGCGACATTACAGAAAGAAAACAATCTGAAGCTTCACTCAGGGAAAAATTTCGTGAGCTGGACTATCTGCGCGAGGGTCAAATTGCCCTGTCCGAGAGAATGCGAGGTGAACAGATAATTTCCCGGCTAGGCCAAAGTATTTTAAGCCATTTGGTTCCCTTTACGAATGCTCAGGTAGGCGCTTTCTACTTGGTTACCGATGATAAAACACTTCAAATGGTAAGCGGTCATGCGCTCTCAAAGACTGAACCGTCCGATGTAGTTATTGAATTCGGCCAAGGCTTGGTTGGGCAGGTCGCTATTGAGAAGAAATCTCTGCTAATTGAAGATGTACCCTCAAGTTATTTTAGTAAAATTGAGTCGGCTCTTGGTGAGATGGTCCCGCGGTCGCTTTTAATCTGCCCTATTCTTTATGAAAATGAAGTAACGGGAGTGATTGAGTTAGGTTCACTCCACCCATTCACTGAACATCAAAGAGCCTTTTTGAGCCACGTTTCTGAGAATATAGGAATTGCGATTAATACGTCCGACGTGCGAAAGAAAGTTCAAAAACAAAACGAAGCTTTGAACAAAGCCCAAGTTTTACTGGAAGAAAAAGCGAATGAAGTACAAAGGGCAAGCCAATATAAGACAGAGTTTCTGGCCAACATGTCTCACGAATTAAGAACTCCTCTTAATAGTTCGCTCATTCTGGCCAAGCTCTTGATGGAAAATTCCAATGAAAACTTAACAGAGCAGCAGATTCAATATGCAACCTCTATTTATTCCTCTGGCAATGATCTGCTTAATCTTATCAATGACATCTTGGATCTTTCCAAGGTTGAAGCGGGTAAGCTTGATATCAGGGCTGAAAAGGTGGTGCTCGTTAAAGTAATTGAAGGACTGAAGCAGACATTTCAATCTTTGGCTCAAGAAAAGAAACTTATCCTTGAAGTAAGCCATGAAGAAGACTTGCCGCAATCAGTCCTGACTGACCGACAACGATTGGATCAGATTCTAAAAAATCTTATTTCAAATGCTTTAAAATTCACGGAAAAAGGGTCGGTAAAAATCAGACTATACAGTTACTCTAAAGGTACTATCGCCTTTGAAGTGAGTGACACTGGCATTGGAATACCTAAAGAGCAGCAAGCAATAATCTTCGAAGCATTCAGGCAAGCCGATGGTACGACTAATCGAAAGTATGGCGGCACGGGGCTCGGGCTTTCAATCTCCAGAGATCTTGCAAAGCTCTTAGGGGGCAGCATTGAAGTAGAAAGTGCGGCAGGTCGAGGAAGTCGTTTCACATTGATCTTGCCGGAGGCTTTAAAGGAATCATCTCTGCTCGTAGACGCATCGGCTGATTCTGTTTTCCGACAGGACCGAAAGGAAATGACGAGTCACAGACATATTGAAAAACTTTTAGCCTCGTTACCCCTTCCATTTGAAGATGACCGCACTCACGCAACCCCAGAAGGCCCAACTATTCTCGTCATAGATGACGATGTTAAATTTGCTAAGATTCTACTCGATCTTGCCCATGAATTTAATTTCAGGTGCATTATTGCACAAGGAGCAGATGAAGGGTTCGATCTAGCGCTTGAGTACAATCCAGATGCGATTCTACTAGATATAAAGCTGCCCGATCACCTGGGGCTCACCGTGCTTGATCGTCTTAAGGAAAATCCTAAGACGCGTCATATTCCGGTACAAGTTATATCAGTAGAAGATCACTCGAAAGCGTCCTTTCAAATGGGGGCCATTGGTTTTCTGCTCAAGCCGGTCAAACATGATGAAATTAAAGATAGCTTTAAGAAACTTGAGGCCAGGTTTTCAAAACAGGTCAATCGTATTTTGATTGTTGAAGACGATGAACTTCAAAGAAAGAGCATCGCCCTGCTTATTGCTGACGAAGGCATTGAAATTACCACTGTGGCATTGGCAAAAGAAGCGCTCATTGAGCTCAAAACAAATGTCTTTGATTTAATGATCGTGGACCTGAAACTTCCAGACCTATTCGGCGGTGAGCTTCTGGAACAAATGACTAGTGAAAATATCGCTTCATTTCCTCCAGTCATTGTTTATACGGGAAGTTCCGTATCAAAGGAGCAAGAAGCCAGTCTCAAAAAGTTTTCAAAATCCATCATTATTAAGGGGGCAAGGTCCCCTGAAAAGCTTCTTGATGAAGTCAACTTGTTCCTTCACCGTGTGGAATCTAATATTTCACAGGATCAGAGGAAGATAATCCAAAAGGTCAGAAGCCGTGAACAAATTTTGAAAGGAAAGAAAATTCTTCTGGTGGATGATGACATCAGAAATATTTTTGCCCTCACCAGCGTCCTCGAGCAAAAGGGCGCCACAGTCATAGCAGGCAGAAATGGTCAGGAAGCATTGGACAAGCTGAATCAAGAGCCACAAATCGACTTGGTTCTCATGGACATTATGATGCCCGAAATGGATGGCTATGAAGCTACCAGAAGAATCAGAAAGCAAAAAAGATTCGCTAGTCTTCCGATCATAGCCGTGACGGCAAAGGCCATGAAAGACGATCATAAAAAGTGCCTTGAGGCCGGTACCAATGACTATGTCTCCAAACCAGTTGACATTGAAAAGCTCCTTTCTCTTGTTCGAGTCTGGGCACCTCAATTGGAAAAGCACTGATGAACTCTAGGGTCAAGGTCCTCCTTGTCGATGATCTGAAGGAGAATCTTCTTGCGCTAGAAGGATTGCTTGGCCGAGACGACGTCGAGATTATAAAAGCCAAATCTGGCACTGAAGCGTTAGACCTCTTGATGGCCCACGAATTTGCATTGGCGCTCATCGATGTTCAAATGCCCGGCATGAGCGGATTTGAACTCGCTGAATTCATGCGAGGGACTAATAAGACCAAAAAAGTCCCGATTATCTTTGTCTCCGCGACCGCCAAAAACCCTAACTTCTCGTTTAAGGGTTATGAAAGAGGTGCTGTGGATTTTCTCTTGAAGCCTCTTGATACCCACGCGGTTAAGAGCAAGGTGAACATCTTCATCGAGCTTTTCCTGCAGAAAAAAGAGCTTAAGACCCAGCTCGAAACGATCACCCGAAACCAAAGTGAGCTGGATGCTAAAGCTGCGGAACTTGAGAAGCTCAATGCAGCTCTCTGCCAGGTCAACTCGAAGCTCGAACTATCACTACGCGAGGTCCGGCTCCTCAACGACGATCTGGAGCAGTTTGCTTTCATTGCTTCCCATGATCTCAAGGAACCGCTGCGCACGATCCATTCATTCCTCCAGCTGCTCCAACGAAAGAACGAAGGAAAGTTCGATCCCGAGTCGGTTGAGTATCTTCAGTTTGCTTTGGGTGGAGCCTCGCGAATGACCCAACTGATTTCTGATTTGCTTGAATATGCCAGTGCCGGCATGAGTCCATTTAAACCTCAGTCAGTCGACTGCAACGAGGTCCTGGAGAGCGCCATCCAGAACCTGGCGCTACTCATTGCGGAGACGAAAAGCGAGATCGTAAAGGAACCCTTGCCCACGGTTCTCGGGGATAAAACGCAGCTTATTCAACTTTTCCAGAACCTCCTGACCAACGCCATTAAGTTCCGTGGGGACAAAAGCCCAACGATTCGTGTGGCTGGGACTTCGCTGGAAAAAGAATGGGTACTCGCGGTTTCTGATAATGGAATGGGGATACCCAAAGATGCTCAAAAGCGCATTTTCGTTTTATTCCAGCGTCTCAACACAAGGAGCGAGATAGACGGTTCAGGGATCGGCCTGGCTGTGTGTAAGCGAATCGTTGAGCGTCATGGCGGTCGAATCCGGGTGGAGTCGGAACTGGGTAAGGGTTCAACATTTCACTTCGCGATTTCCAATAGCGGCCCATCACTCGTGGAGGGTGTTGCCGGCGCCTCAGGAGAGATGAAAATCGAGGAAATCGGAGGAACTCTGTGGGAAGAGCCACAAGTGACTGACCCTCACTTTGAATCCGATCAGGAGAATCCATGATGCTTTTGCCGACAAGTTCGAACGGGATGTGGCGCGCTGGGGTGGAAGGCGAATCCGCTTTCATGACCTAAGACATACGGCTGCGACTTTGATGCTGGCTAAAGGCATTGATGTCAAAACGGTGAGTTCAATTCTTGGCCATGAAGACATCTCAACCACGATGGTCTGCGTCCACCTACTGGGCGATAAGATAAAACAGGTATCCAAGTCCTTCGTCATTCAACCCATGGAGCCGGTTTTAATACCTTTTTTGAAATCGAATTTCTAGTTCAGGCCGAATCGCTGGAAGAACTCGATCAGGTGACGGGTAGCTTCCAAATCCCGATTGGGTTGAGAATATTCGACGAGCGCGGCTCCGTCCCGTGGTCCGCGAAAGGTTTTTTTCCAATCGTAACAGGCTCTAGAGCTCGAATCATCGTGACACGGCCCGCCGTAGAATCCGCCCGGCCACACATGGCCCATTCCATCAATCGCGCAATACTGTACGACACTTCGAGCCGCCAACCCTTTCGTTTCATAGCAATAGCTCGCTCCCGATTGAAAGGGCATCGACCACTTGCCCCGAGCCCCCATCGTCGGAATCCACTCTTCCACCAAGAAATTTACCAGCGGTTTTACCGGCGTAGCGACCTCGTTCATATCTATCCTGAGAGCGCGCTCAAAAAAGGCAGACAGACACGCGCCACTGTTTCCCCCCGCAAATGGTTGGCAAGGATCCGAAGTCCCATGGAGATGAAGCGTCGGGACCGGACGGGAAGGGCGACAGGAGTCTATTTGCTTACTAGCTCCAATAGGCACAATGGCTTCGATCTGATCCGCCATTTCACACGCCATCCGGTACGCCATCATTCCTCCATTAGAGTGGCCGGTTACAAATACTCTTGGAGCCCGTCCAAGGTAGGTGGCTACACGAGCCAGTACGACTTTCAGAAAGCCAATGTCGTCCACGTTTCGCTGAACCGCTTCTCCGCAACATTTTCCGGCATTCCAAGAATTTCCCACTCCTTGCGGGTAAACGACGATGAAGCCGCGACGTTGGGCGGCCCTACTTAAACCAGACATCTCATCGATGCTGATGCTTTTTCCTCCACCACCGTGGAGGGCGAGCACGACATTCATATTTCTAATCACTCGTCCGGAGGGGACGTACACTCGAAAGCTCCGTTGGAAGCCACCGTGGTAAAACGTAAACTCCGACCAGCCCGCTCCGTTGACGGCACCGCCCAAGACCAGACCTATGAGTAGACTGAGGCGTCCTAGTATTTTGGTCCCGTATGACATTCACACTCCCTTGAGCCGATTAAGTTGATGAATTCATATTACGGGGAAAAGGTTTCAAAACGGCAACACCGACCGATTACACTGTAAGTAATTGATATATAAGAATTATTACCAGGCTGTGTCCGGGGTGGAATCGCCTTAATTAGCGGATGATGCGATGCCGATAAGCTAGGTGGGGAGGAGTCCGCACCGTTATGAGCCTGATTCTGGTCATAGAAAATGATCCTATGGTGAGCCGTTCACTACAGGATGCGCTCGGCCGCAGCGGACACCAGGTAGACGTGGTGGCTTCCATTGCCGAAGCGCGAAGCGCTTGGCGGAACTTGCAACCCGATCTCATTCTCCTCGATCTCGAACTTTCAGACGGAATCTCTTTCGGGCTGTGCAGCGACATCCACGAAGAAAGACCCACGTTGCCGATCATCATCGTTACCGCGAGTCTAGATGAAGAGTCTGCGGTGAAAGGGCTTTCACACGGTGCTGTGGATTACATCCGAAAGCCATTCGGAAAGAGAGAGCTACTGCTTCGGATCAAACGCATCTTAGGCGACTCTAGCGGGACCCTTCGCGTGGGCGGCCTCAGCGTAAATAAGGAAAAACGAGTGGTGATCCATGAGGGGCAGACCATCGCACTATCTACGACGGAAATAAAATTACTCGCGCTCTTGATGGAACGAGTGGGAGAGTCCGTTCCTAAGGAAAAATTTTTAGCGAACATCGATAAAGACGTTACCCTTTCCGAAAAGACCTTAAGTGTGTACGTCAGTCGGCTGCGAACCAAGCTCAAAGAGCATGGCGTCTCAGATCTTGAGATTTCGCCGGTGTACGGAATGGGATACCGGATGGACAAAGTCAAATGAGGCAGTCTTTTTTTGCAAAATTCATTGTGCTAAACGTCGTACTGCTCTTCGGTCTACTTCTGGGACTATCTCTATTTTTGCAGCAGCCATCGGTGCTGCTTTCCTTTGTTAAACACCGCGACCTTTGGCTGGTAGATAAGACCGGAAAGATACAATCTAGCAATACTACCGCGCCACTCCCTATCGATTTACAGAATAATCAGATTCCCCGAGAGAAAAATTCCCTGGCGCTATTTCCTGGTTATCAAATCGAGCGCCTGGTTGGCGTGGAGCGTCTGGATAACGGGACGCAATCCCAGTTTCTAGTCTTCCAGAGAAAAGGGAGATCACTCGCTGGCATCCTTTGGTTATGTTTTCTGACCTTCTCGCCGTTGGTCGCCATTTATCTTTTCGTTTGTGGCTTTGTGCTCTTTAGATACTTCAAACGAAATGAAAAAATGGCGCAATCGGTTCTGACCGACCTACGTAGCGGGAAGTTAGCCTCTCGTTTCCCCATCGCCCGCCTCGATGAGGCGGGACGCCTGATGCATCAGTTCAACGAGATGGCGGCCGAAGTCGAAAGTGTCGTTGGAAAATTGAATGTGGCCCAACGCTTAAAAGGGGAACTGCTCCGGGAGTTGGCCCACGATATCAAAACCCCTCTTACCGCCATCATGCTCCAGCTGGAAACGGTAGCAGATGCAGAGGGCAGCATGACTCCGAGCGAAGTCGGCCACCGCATGGAGCTATTGATCCAGGAGATGCATTTCTTTCGCTACCTTTTAGAAGATCTGTTCCTAATCTCGCAAATGGACGAACCCGAGTACCAAGAACAACGCGAAGCACTCGATCTTCCATCGCTGGCCAAGTCGGAGGTGTTGCGAGCCCAGGACCGTGGGGCGAATCTCAAAAAAGACATCCGCATCTCACTCTTATGCCCTGAAAAAATTGAAGGCTCCTTCAACGGCGATCCGAGCCTACTGAAACGGATGCTCCAGAATGCGCTTCAAAACGCGCTAGAGCAGGCGAAGAGTTACGTAAGATTGGAAATAAGCGTCAATCAAAACGGTGACTGGGAAATTATCGTTTGCGACGACGGCCTTGGATTCTCGACTCGAGCGATTGAAGAGTTCGGACGAAAGCGAAACACGGGATTACTTGATATTTCAGGTACCGGGAAAGTTTCGCTGGGCTTGGGATCAGTCATCATTTCGAAAATTACCGCAAGGTATGGAGGCTCAGTTCGGCCGTCTAACCGTGTGAACCAGGCCGGCCAAATCATTGGCGGACAGCTAACCATTACTCTCCCTTCCCAGGCAAAACCCAGCCAGCTAAAGAAAGCTGCTTAATACGCCTCCATCCAAATCCTTAAAACGGCCGTCCTGTGATACAATTTCCGCATCGTGATGAAATTAGCCGGAAAAATCACAGCTAGGTGGTCGCGATTACCAGTGTCCGCTCGTCTGTTTAGCTTCGGTATTTTCTTTTCCCTGCTTTTATTTCTCTCCGCCGGAGTGCTCTTGGCAAACTACGCGCGAGAATCGAGAAACGTCTTTGCCGTCTTTTTTGCCAGAGTTATCCAATTAGACCTAAACGCAACCCCGAATAAGACATCTAATCTACTGCGAAGGCTCGATACCGTGGCGACCGCCAGCGGATCGGAATACTGGCTGGTGGGGAATGACGGAGCGATTTTATCTTCTACCCATCGAAAGCCTCTACCTCTGCCCTGGAGTGAGCTCGCTATTCCAGACGAAGAGTTTAAGGTCGCCTGGAGCTCACGTTACGGGTTTGGAAATAAACTAGCCGTGGTGAGGTTAGTGGCGGAGCCCGCGAAGTTCATGGTGGTGCTTTATGGCCAACAAGGATCGATGGCGGTTGGCATATTTTTCTTCACTATCTTTTTTTGCATCGCCATCGTTTCTGCCATGTCTTGGTATGCAACCCGCATTCTCAAACCCACATTTCAAGAAAGTATTCATGAAGGCACGTAGACCGTCGTCGGGGTTCAGCCTTATCGGCGCCATGATGGCGATTGTCGTTGGCTCGATAGCCATGCTGGCCATTCAGAGCGTATTAACCTTGAGTTTCCGAGGCTCGCATCACGCTGATATCCGCCTAGCCATCCGTTCCCTCTCCGAAACGATTAGTGACCGAGTTGATTGCGGCAAAACGATGGCTCAGATAACGGATCCTGCGACGGAATGTAGCGCCTCAAATCCAAAACCAATATTACTCAAAGATTCCACCAATAACGCGCTCACAGGACCTATGAATCCTGTAACGGGCGTATTCAATCCCACCGACGAGACTCTAGTCGGCTCTGGGAAACTAGGGAATTGGCAGATTCGAGCTTATTGCCAAGCCCCAGGAAACACCCTGTACGTTCGTTATGCTAGGACGACTGACGGGACTTCTTTTTTAAAAGATGCTTTCACGAAGCGTGCTTACAATTGGGAAACGAGTGACACCAATCCCCTCTTTGGTACTGCGGATCGCGTTCTGTGTGACAAGAGCACCGGGACCTCGGGCAATACAAAAGCCATTTTTTGCCCTAACTCCTCAACCGATCCTACCTGTCTCGCCGCCGAGCAAAACTTTGGAACAGGCGATGGTTCGGCCCGCGTCGTGAATTGTCGTCGAAATACAAAGTTCGCCCCGTACAATACTTACTTTCACGAAGGCGCTGTAGCGTTAATGCTTCGCTATCAGGCGGGAGTTTGGAAGTATTACAACACCGCGAATGTGATTGAAGATTGTGTAGACGGCACGACTTTAGTTATCGGCGGGATTAAGTAACAGCGATAAGAAACTACAACATTGAAAGAGAGATGAAGTGTCGATTCCTGTGAGAGGAAAAGGTCTTCTCTCGGAAAAGTTAGGTGCATTCGGCCAACGCTTGATAAAATTCCAAGATGGTTGATAAAAGGATCGGGTATTTTTCACTAGGCTTCGGATTTTCTTTCGTCGCCCACCAATTATTTCAAGCCGTCCGCCGAACGGAACCAGCTTTCTCATCGCTAGACATCATTTTTGCTTTCTGGAGCCTCTCGCCTTTCTTTATCTTGTTTCGCATGGGCAGAACCCAAGTTTCTAAATGGATTGTTTTCCTATTGATGGCAGTATTTGTTGCCGCAAATGTTCTTCTTCATAAAGAAGTGTTCTATACCCCTGCGTCATCAACTGCCGCATTGGGTTTCATCTTTGTACCGCTATTTCTAAACATCTTGGCAGCCGGTACTTGGGTATTTGCTTGGCTAATAAAGCGGTCGTCCAATTGAGATTCGAAAGTCGAGACTGGGGGAAATAAAAAAGGGTCTCCGAAGAGACCCTTTTTTATTTGGTAGCGGGGGTAGGATTTGAACCTACGACCTTCGGGTTATGAGCCTGAGATGCCCGAAAAATCTGCTCTCCGATAAGTAACTGCAAATGTGAGCTAAATTGAAACGAAAACCGGGAGTTAGATCGCAGTGTCAGCACGGAGTTTCCTCGGTTCTTTTCCACTGGTTTCGGTATTTTTCCATTCGGCGTGCTTCGGTGGTGCTTCATTGAAAGTCCATGGGCGGAATCCTTGTATCAGTATTAGCATATGTGCTAATATTTGCTTAAGGAGGCGCTTTGTCCCGCAAAGTAATAACTAAACTTGTCTATCAGGGAGCGGCGCTTCGAGTGGAATTCTATGTCGCTGTATCCGGAGAAGCTCCGGCCGAAGAGTGGCTTGAGGGCCAATCAGAGGTCAAGCAGCAAAAGTTCGCCGCCTTGTTTGCCTGGATGGGCGACCAAGGAAAAATTTGGAACGAACGGAAGTTTAAGCATCTGACGGGTAGTGACCAGATTTTCGAATTCAAGACTGACGATGGCCGAGTGCTTTGCTTCTTCGTTATCGGTAAACGTCTTGTGCTTACTCATGGTTTTAGCAAGAAGGGCGATAAGACGCCAAAAGGTGAAGTCGCAAGAGCCGAGGCTATCAAGAATGATTTTTTGATGAGGGAAAAGTAATGAAAGAAAATAAGAAACAAATGGGATGGCTTGAGAAGAAACTCGTTAATCCAAAATTCCGTCAGGCGTTTCATAAAGAATATGTAAAACTCTCAGTGGGAGAACAGCTTCTCAAACTTCGCCTTGAAGCTAGTATGACTCAGGCGCAGGTGGCCAAGAAGGTGGGAACTACGGCCTCTGCTATTTCGCGATATGAGAACGCGGAGTACGATCGGTACGAACTTCAGACGTTACGTAAGATCGTTGAAGCTTGTGGTGGGACACTTAGTATTTCCATGACCTCTTCTGACAAGAATAAAGCGGCCTAGGGATTTCGAATGAATCGATTTTGTATAATGGGAGGTCTCGACACGAGGTAGGGAGGTAAACCTATGTCGAGATCTTATAAGGAAATGTTTGGTATACGAACAA
>JBBQIT010000050.1:0-12763 GCA_038325205.1 Bdellovibrionota bacterium | reverse complement strand
ATGGCTTTCGCGTACCGAACCGCGATTTTCGAATTAGCCTGCATGACCGTTGCCTACCGTTTCTACGTAGTTGTTAACCAGACCGTGTCGGTCCTCTTCGTTCATGTGCGAAGTTAGATAATTTTCCGCTGCATTTAGACTCTTTTCCGCCAGCTCCTTTTGGAGCGTCATGCGGGCACGGGCGAGTTCGGTTTTCCCTACCATCGAAGCTTCTTTGGTGACTCGGTCCGCTTCGTGTTTCGCTCTTTCTAGGGACGTCGTTCTGACACGTCCTAAGGTTACCTTAGCGTCATCGAGCAAACGTTTTGCGTGCGCTTCCGAAGCTTGCGAATCCGCTTCACTCTTAGTGAGAAGCACGTGAGACTCGGTATAAAGCTTTTCAGCGTCTTGGATCTGGGTACCAATGTCTTTGCTTCGATTGACCAAAAAAGCCGTGAAGGCTTTTCGACAAGAAAAGTAAAGGATGGCTAGTACCAAAGCGAAGTTAAAAATTACTGGTAAAATATACGCCATTTTTTTATCACCCGGGGACGGACGTCTCGGCTGTCGAGCTGTTACTGTGCCCAGCCGTGGTTACAGATACTTTCACTTTGTGTCCAAGCACTTTGCTTGCTAGCTGACTGGAATACTCATTCACCATTGGTAAAAGCTCTCCACGAACTCTTTCGGTCTCTACATGAATGGAATCCCGTAGGGTCTTTAATTCATCATTTACTTGGTTGCGCGCTTTTTGAATCACGCCGCGCTCTTCCTCGGCCACCTTTTTTCGCTCTTCATCCATCCAGCTAGCGACTTTCTTTCGCTCTGCTTTCATGAAAGTTTCGTAGTCTTCTCTCAGCTTGTCCGCGCGCTCGCGTTCCTGGATAGCTCGTTCTTTTAAGCCAGAGGTCTTAGCTCGCCGCGCTTCGAGAAGGTTCAGGTAGGGCCGAAAGACAAAAATGCTGAGCATGAAATAAGACGCGAAAAACAGTCCCAACATGATGAAGAATGTAAAGTTGGGGACTAATTCCGACTCGCTCATTTCGGCTCAAACCTTTCCGTTTTTACCTTTTGAAGCCTTTAGAATCCCAGTCAAGGGGAGGGCTCAATAGAGGTAGACCAAATATAATTACGCAGGGTTAACACGCTCGGAGAAAGGGTGTCAAGGCGGCGGAGCAAGTAAGGTGCCAAAAAGAGCAGGGTGAAATTTAGGAGCGGTCTCTAGGAAGTCTGGTGGACGGCAACGGCCCCAACATTTTCGTTTTGCCATCAAAAACCGCTCCCTCTTCAACCTGAAGAATGGCGGCTTGAATGGTTCCGCGGACAACGGCCGGGGCTTGAATCTCAACTCGCTGGGTTGCGAAGATGTCGCCCGTGAAATGTCCGGAAATTACTACGATATCAGCTTCGATTTGACCCGAGACTTGGGCATCGTCCCCGATGACTAGAATATCGGGAGTGAAAATCTCCCCTTTAAACTGGCCGTCGATCCGAGCCGTGCCTTCAAATTGGAGGCGTCCTTCCAGACTGCATCCTTTTTGGAGGACAACGGTGATCTCATGACTGACAGACGGAAGATCGAACGGGTCACTTTTTCGAAGAAACATTTTGTCCTACCCTTAAATTTCCGGAGTCACAGGGCCAGGAAGCGGAGGCGGCATTTTTCCCGCATAAAGATCCGTATTTGACTCCTGAGTCGTCGGTCCCGTGGTCGTTACCGGTGTCGGGACATTCTGAGCTGGCTGAATTGGCGCTACAGCTTGAGTTTCCTCAGGCGTGGTCGCCAAATCCTTCTCGATTTCAGCCTCCGCATCGAACTCTTCAATCGCTTTTGCCACTTGGGACGTTTGAGCGCCCTTGAGCTGATCGCCCAGCCGCATTAAATCGGCGTGGGTAGCGTATGTAAACTGAATAAACCCGTGGCTGTCGTTGCCCACGATACGAACCGGAACGCCATAAACACGACGCAAGTCGTCTTCAAACGCCTTGATGTTAGCGTCGGCTTCCTTTTGCGCATTCGTGTTGGACTTGTTGCGCAACACTTCGGCGACTTTACGCTCCGTCTCACGAACTGAGAGCTTCTTTTTGACGATCTGTTCACGGACCATGAGTTGGTCTTCGGCAGACTCAAGCGCGAGTAGCGCACGGGCATGTCCCATAGACATTTTGCCCGACGTAATATCTTCGCGAATAACGGCCGGTAACTTTAAAAGACGCAGCGTATTGGCAATCGTCACACGGTTTTTACCGACGCGGGCCGCAATTTCTTCCTGCGAAAGTTGGAATTCGTCTACCAACTGTTGGTAGGCGATCGCTTCTTCGATGCAGTTTAAATCTTCTCGTTGGACGTTCTCAATGATCGCCATTTCCAACGACGGTTGATCTCCAGTGATGTCCTTCACGACAACGGGCACTTGTTTCAGCCCAGCCTTTTGCGCAGCGCGCCATCGACGCTCCCCAGCAATTAACTCGTAGTGTCCATCGCGCTGTCTGACGACTAGCGGCTGAATAATGCCATGCACCTTCACCGACTCAACTAATTCGTCGAGCGCCTCTTTTTGAAAAATCTTACGGGGCTGATAGGTGTTCGGAACAATCTTTTCGATGTCGCAATTGAAGAACTCTTTTTTGCCCTGATTGACGGTGGTCTTCTCGCCTTCACCGACTTGAGCATCCGGGATCAAAGAAGCCAAACCTCGGCCCAACGCTTTTTTCTTATCTAGATCAATTGATGCCATGTTCGAGTCCCCCCTGTTCCTTCTCGTTTAAATTTTGCGGTATCGGATTCTTTTCTGCGGTTTGCGAAGCTTCGTCGGTCTGTTCCTTCGTTCCTTCGAGTCGTGCGATCACTTCTTGCGCTAAAGCCAAATAGCTCTGTGAACCAGACGAGCTGATGTCATACAGGATAACGGGCTTACCGTGACTCGGACTTTCGCTAAGCTTCACATTGCGAGGAATTACCGTCTCAAATACCAAATCGCCAAAATGCTTCCGCACTTCTACGCTCACCTGACGTGACAAATTGTTTCTCGAGTCAAACATCGTAAGCACGATGCCTAACTTCGTAAGGTCTTTATTCAAGCCCTTCTTAATGAGCTCGACAGTATGGAGAAATTGTCCCAGTCCTTCCATCGCGTAATACTCACACTGTAACGGAATGAGATAGTGAGTCGACGCCGTCATGGCATTGAGCGTCAAGAGTCCCAACGAAGGGGGGCAATCGATAATCACATAATCGAACCCGCCGACGCCTAATTTATTTAAATCTTCGAAAGCATTTTTTAGCCGAAGCTCGCGGGCGATGGCTTGCACCAACTCGACTTCCGCACCGCTTAGATTGTTATCGGACGGGCAGACTTTTAAGAATTCTAAGTCCGTCGGATAGAGCGCTTCGCGCATTGGTAGATCGTCGATAAGAACATGATAGATGTTCTTGTCCGTGAAAAGACCTCGATCTACACCAAGTCCGCTCGAAGCGTTTCCTTGAGGATCCAGATCAACGAGTAACACTCGACGTTCGGCTGCTGCTAAACAGGCCGCTAAATTAACGGCCGTCGTAGTCTTGCCCACGCCACCTTTTTGGTTCGCGATAGAGATGATTTTTGTCATAGCAAGTAGAGGGAGTTTAGAATGCTGTTGCCAATTTTTATCATATTTTTTTTCAACGTACAACTTTTCACGATTTTTTTTTGTGGTTGAGTCGTTCACGTCGGCGTCAATTCACATCGTTCCACGTGGAACAAACTTAGCGTCATTATGTTCCACGTGGAACCTTCTTAATGATCTCTAATTTTCGGAATCCTGAATCGAGGGGGAGCTTATATTGCTTCTCATCTAATTTCAAAAACCCTTTCGGCACTGCGGAGTCTTCTGAGCTACCGCCCAGATTAGTGATGAGGATTGACTCCGGCCACATTCGGGTTTCGAGGAAGGCAAAAAGTTCGGGCCTCGGCATCACGGCTCGCGCGAGTACGAGCCCGGACTCCGCTCGATCGGGGAAAGCGCCGTGTAGCGAGAGATTTGGTAGGGCCAGACGGGCCAATGCATCGGTAAGATAGGTCTGCTTCTTCTGCATCTTCTCGTGCAGGTGCACCTTCTTCTCCGGATATCGGATCCCAAAAATAATTCCAGGGAATCCTGCACCAGTCCCCAGGTCATGAACCACACCCTTCGAGTAGGTCGACGCCAAGTCGGCAATAAAAAGGCTATCGGCGTAATGTATAGCGAAGGACTTCTCCAAACTCTTACGTGAGACGAGCCCCATCTTCACATTCCACTCCTGCAAAATGGCAAAGTGAGCGTCGTAAAGGCCAAGCTCACGCTCTGTAGTAGCGGGAAGCTCGGAGGCAAATTCTTTAAACTGGGGAAGTAGGGTTAGCAGAGGGATTTCCTTTCTGGCGAAGATGAAAGAGCAGAGTGCTGAGCGCTGCGGGAGTCACACCCGAAAGTCGCGAGGCATCCGCGAGGGTTTTGGGTCTAAGTCGCGACAACTTCTCCCGGATTTCATACGAAAGCCCCTTTACGTCTGAGAACTCGAAGCTTTCGGGGAAGCTGACTGTCCCCATTCGCGAAACTCTCTCAATTTCTTCCTTCTGGAGGCCTATGTACCCCTCGTACTTCACTTCGACTTCGAGAGTTTCCTGCATTTCGGGATCTAACGCTGCAATCGCGGGATCAGAAGTGAGCTGCGATACCTGCTCTAACCCCAATTCTGGGCGACGAAGCAGTTGGGCGTACGTTTGAGAAGTCGCGAGCGGTGGGGTGGCCCAGGTCGCGAGCTTTTCTTGAATCTGGGAGGTCGGTTTCACCCAGGTTTTCGTCAAATAGACTCTCGCCGTCTCCAAAGCCCTCGCCTTTTCCGTGAAACGCGCAAAGTCCTCGTCATTCACAAGGCCTATCTCCCGTCCGCGCGGCCGTAAACGCGCATCAGCGTTATCTTCTCGAAGCGATAGTCTGAATTCCGCGCGTGAGGTGAACATGCGGTAGGGCTCAGTTACCCCACAGGTTACCAAGTCGTCGATCATCACCCCTATATAAGCTTCGGCGCGAGAGAGAATCATCGGCTCACGCCGCTGGACTTTCAAAGCGGCATTAATACCGGCAATAAGTCCCTGCGCCCCAGCCTCCTCATACCCCGAGGTCCCATTCACCTGACCCGCGAGGAAAAGCCCCTCGATAAGCTTAGATTCCAGGGAATGTTTTAACTGAATGGGATCTACGCAATCATATTCCACCGCATACCCATAACGGGCAAACTTCACCGACTCGCACCCGGGGATAGTCTTCATAAAAGCCTCCTGTACATCAGCCGGGAGGCTAGTAGAGACGCCGTTTGGGTAAATCCAGTCCGAATCGAGCGCTTCTGGCTCGAAAAAGAGCTGATGTCTGGGCTTTTCTGGAAACTTCACGACTTTGTCCTCGATCGAGGGACAATAACGGGGACCGACCCCTTGAATCTTGCCGCTATAAAGGGGGCTTCGGTCCAAGCTTCCGCGGATAACAGAGTGGGTGTCGGGACTAGTGTAGGTTAGGAAGCACGCCACCTGTGGTAATTCAATTTTGGTATCGGAAAAAGAAAAGCGGCGAGGGGGATTGTCCCCGAATTGCTCCTGCATCACCGTGAAATCGATCGAACCTCGCAATAGACGAGGTGGAGTCCCGGTCTTTAGTCGCAAAAGGGGGAGGTTCAGCTCCCGCAACTGATCGGATAGACCCTGAGAAGGCGCTTCGCCCGCTCGACCGCCTGCCGTGGTCTCGAAACCCGTGTGCATGAGACCCCTCATGAAGGTCCCCGAGGTAATAACCACCGTCTTTGCCGGAATGTCATGAGTGGTGCCGTCCGGTGTTCGCACCTGAACCCCAGTTATTCGACCGGCCTCTACCTGGAGGCGCTTTACCTCACCCTGAAGCACTTCAAGTCCGTGCTGACTGCCCACTATTCCCTGCATCCGTTGGGCGTACTTCTTTTTGTCGGACTGGCAGCGGGAGGATTGAACAGCACTCCCTTTGCGCATATTGAGGCGTTTGAACTGAATTCCCGTGATGTCGGCGTTCTTTCCCATTTCGCCGCCGAGGGCGTCGATCTCTTTAGCCAGCTGACCTTTGCCTACGCCGCCGATGGAAGGATTGCAGGACATTTCTCCTGTTTTGGAGGGGTCCATGGTGACCATAAGAGTGGTCAACCCCATCCGGGCGGAAGACAAGGAGGCCTCGCAGCCGGCGTGGCCTCCTCCAATCACTAAAACGTCGATTTGTTTCACGTGGAACATTTCTTCATTTTCCAATGCAAAAATCGGTGAAAATCCGCCCAAGCACATCGTCCGCCGAAACCTCACCCATGACCGTGGACAATCGGTCAATGAGACGTCGGTTTCTCTCCGAAAGGAACTCGGCCGGCAAGCCTTCTTCCAATTCAGCCTTCAAAATCTCTAATTCGGATAGAACTGACCCTAAACGGGCGTTCTGCGTAGCGGTCGGCAGTGGGCCATCGGTTCCGATCACCGAATCGGAGGCCTTCTGGATCTGTTCCCACAGAGCGGCCACCCCGGTACCCGTCCGGGCGGATGCCGGAACCAGAGTCTCCTCGTTCGGGAGAGTGGGCGGAGCTTGCCATTCTGGCAAATCGGTTTTGTTCCACACCACGATGTGAGGGATTCTATGAAACCGGTCTAAGAGACTCCACTCCTGTTCCGACATTCCCGTCTGACCGTCGACTACGAGAAGCCAAAGAGAGCTCGCGACGAGATAATCCTCGCCCAAGCTTATGCCTTGTTTCTCGGTCTCTACTAAAGTCTCTCGGATTCCTGCAGTATCGACCAATTTCCAGAGCTTATCTCCTAACCAAACATCCTCTTCGATCACATCCCGAGTCGTTCCGGGGTTTTCATGCACGATAGCCCGGTACCTACAGAGAAGCGCATTGAACAAAGAGGACTTCCCGGCATTCGGCCTCCCCACTAACACCAATCGGGGGACTCGTGAGCCCGTAGTGAAGGTTGAGTACCTGTGAGTAATCTCTTTTCCCGTTTGGATAACCAAATCGCAGACTGGCTTCGCCGCTTGAATCACCGTCGAATACTCTTCCGAGAAGTCGACGGCGGTGTCGAAGATGGCTTGAAGATGAATAAGTCTGCTTTTTAAGGACTCGACCTGATCAAAAAGCGCGGCATCTTTACGATCGTATATCCGATCGAGATCACGGGGGTCCCGTGCCTGGAAAATATCTCCCAAATTCTCTATTTCTCTCGTCGATAACTTTCCGTTTAAAAGGGCTCTGAACGAGAACTCTCCGCGCTCGGCTGGCCTAGCCCCTAGTCCTACCAAACTTCTTTCGAGCTCCCGAATGACTGCCGGCGATCCATGACACTGGAGTTCGACTACGTCTTCCCCGGTAAAGGAAGAGGGAGAGACAAAACCTAGGGTTACAATGTCGTCGATGATTCGGCCGTCGGCCGAGGAAAGTTGTCCATGCCAGAGACCGCGGTTTCTTTCGAAGGGAATACCTTGGGACTGAAAAAGGCGAGATGAAATTTTAAAAGCGTCGGATCCAGATAGGCGAACGATCGCAACGGCACAGGGAAGTTGCCCTGTGACCAAAGCGAAGATCGTTTGGCTAGTATCCAGATTCCTTTTTTCCATCACTCCTCAAAAAGTGTCATATCTTTTCGGGAGCACCACCTGGCTTAGTTGCGATTGCGAGTTGAGGGCCGGTTGTTGCCGATTTGTCTCTCGACAAAACATATTGTTGGGCAATACCGACGAGGGTGCTTACGAACATATAGACCGTCAAACCCGACGGAAGACTGATCATCAAAAAAGTAAACATGATGGGCATGAACATCATCATCTTCTGCTGCATCGGATCCATTCCCGCCGTCGGAGTCATCTTCTGTTGAAGCAACATCGACAGACCCATGAGGGCCGGGAAAATATAGAGCGGATCTTTCGCGGTTAAATCGTGAATCCATCCAAAGAATGGAGCATGAAAAAGTTCGATGGAATTTCCCAATACCGCATAGAGCGCTAAGAAAATCGGAAGTTGAACCAACATAGGTAAGCAACCACCCGCCGGATTGACTTTATGCGTCTTAAATAGAGCCATCTGCTCTTGACTGAATTTTTGTTTGTCGTCGCCGTGCTTCTCTTTTAATGCAGCGAGATGAGGTTGCAGCTTCTGCATCGACTTCATCGATTTATAACTTTTCATTGAGAGCGGATAGAACGCAAGTCTGACGACTAGCGTTAATAAAATGATGGCGATACCGTAGTTGTGAACCAAGCGATAGAAGAAGCGAAGAATCTCAAGCATCGGATACGCGAAGAAAGAAAACATCCCGTACTCGATGAGCTGACGGAGCCCGGGAACTTGGGACAGAAGTCCCGGATCTTTCGGACCGGCATAAATTCGAACAGCGATCGCCAAGGTGTCTTGGCCTTCCTTCAAAACCAAAGGATAGCGCAAATAGCCGCCGGTGAATTCTGGATTATGGTACATCGCGGCATCTGGATTGATCCCAGAATTATTGACGAGGGCGGTCGCAAAATAGCGATTACCAAACGCAAGCCATCCCGTCGCATTTCCCTGATGCACCGTCTCGCCATTTTCTAATTTTGTCGTAATTTTCCGGGCCGCTGAATCATTTTGGAAATAGACCACTTCCCACGACTTTAGGGGATCATGTGCGTCATATTGGACGTCTCTTCCGCCGACTGGCAAAAGCAAATAGCCCCAATCTCGTTTCGCCCCTTTAGGGAACTGGAGGTGATACGTCGATTCAATGAAATAGCTGTTTTCGGCGAAGGTGAACTTCTTCTCGAGCTTGACTCCCCCCGCCTCAGAATTGAAAGCGACTTCTCTTCCATTTTCCTTGCGATTAAATTTGGCGTAGCCGAGCGGAGATAGGGTCGTATCACTAAACAAAGACCCCAAATTGAAAGACGTCAGGACCGGGGATACCAAAGCAATGTTTGGCGATTCCTTTTTTACCGCTTCGTGAAAGTCCAAGAGCCGCAGTTCACTAATTTTCCCACCGACGTCAGAAAGCGTAATGTGCCATTTTCCCGTCGTTAAATTTGAAGAAGTAACTTCCTCTAGCGGCTTTCCAAAAATGCCGGTGGAAATTCCTGCCGAGGGAACTTGGGCCGTGCCTGAAGTAGTACCAGGGCTAGAGGCCGTCTGAGAAGCTTCCTGTTGGGCAGGAACGGGAGGAACTATGGGCGGAGCAAACCATTTCGTGTAAACAAACCAAACAAGACACGCTAAAATTACGGCTAACCAAGTTCTAGATGCGCCCACTAACGGCTCCTCAATAATTTGCTAGCGGGGACCGGATCGTATCCGAAACCTCCCCAACGATGACAACGAGAAATTCTACGCAACGCCAACCATCCGCCGCGAAGTAACCCATGAGTTTCGATCGCGTCTCTCGCGTAAAGAGAACAACAAGGATCAAAACGACAGCAGGAACCTACGCCAAAAAAAACGTGAATGGAATTTCTGAGGAAGAGAAGTAGAGTTCTCATTCTTTTCCCACACTTTTCTTTTCCATACTGATATTCGAAAGAAACTGATCAAACCGCATTTCTACGTCGATAAGTTTCATTTCGCGCCACAGGGGGAGAAGACGGTTAAGACCGATGACGTGTACGTCGAGACCTCTGAAATCCGAATAGCGTAATCGAAAAACTTCGCGCAACAATCGACGAACCCGTGCTCTTGCGGCTGCATTTCTAAGCACTTTTTTGGAGATCGAAATGCCAAGCCGCCCATGCCCGTTCTTTTGGTAAACAAAACCAAAACAATCTGTCTGGACTCGTCGATAATCGGTAAATTTAAAATCGCGCTTCTTAAGTAGTCGCGACGATTTTGGAAACTTGGCGGAAACCGCCGTCGTCATTATTTTTTACCGATCGTTACCACGAGACGTTTACGTCCCTTTCGTCGTCGACGAGACAACAGAAGACGTCCATCTTTTCGGCTCATTCTTTTCAAAAAACCGTGACAGCGTTTTCGCTTAATTTTGCTGGGCTGGTATGTTCTTTTCGCCTTAGCCATGGGAACTTCCCTTTCGATACTGGTCGAAAAACTCGAACCAAAAAACAGATCTATCTACGACCAAAAAACTCTATTTAGTCGGCTTTTGCTAGTCTTATCCTTACTAAAGATAAGGCCTAAGCTTCGCTCCGCTAAAGTCCGGCATCCTAATGTTTTCACCTTTACGTGTCAAACACTTAGCCGGATTCTGTGGAGAGGGCCGCAATGGAATTCGTCCTGAGGTCAAAGCCCGAAGGATCTCGCAAGAGTTAGCCGGGATCGAAACGAAAGAGCGCCTCTGCTCAATACCACGAGATCTTTCGCCGAGAACGGCTCAGGACAGCCTCAAAAAGGTATTTCTCTTTATGGGCTGGTTGCCAAACCCCTAACCATTTGTTACCTCTCTTCAATTCCGCCATACCAGAAGTCTCGGGTTTTTGAGTGGCGCGGCGTCGTCTTTACTAATTTGGGTTGGTACTGCAGCAATGGAATTCAGCCTCTGGGCTCAAATACGTGGCGAATTAAAGAAACGACTCGCCCCCCACTTGTACAGTTCTCTGGTAGAGCCAGCCAATTGCACTTCGCTCGACAACGAGCGGATGATGCTGGATTTCAACGACAAGTTCAGTAAAGAAAGCTTTGAAAATAAGTGCCTTCCTGTTCTTCACACGGTGCTTAAAGACTTCAGTCTGAACAGCGTGAATGTGATTCTGTCGGTTCCCGAAGCTCGTCCCGCAGGCGCCGAACCCGGATATGCGTACACCACCGTTCCCCACCAAAAACTTTTAGACCCTAAGTACACTTTTGAAACTTTCGTCGTAGGGACCTCAAACCAATTTGCTCATGCGGCTTGCATGGCGGTCTCGAAGCAGCCCGGCCAATGCTACAACCCTCTTTTTATTTTCGGTGGTGCCGGACTGGGGAAAACCCATCTGCTAAAGGCAATTGGCTTCGACATCATGGCGCAAAAGCCAGCTTCGAAAATTATTTATCTGACGACTGAAAGTTTTACTAACGAACTGATTCAGGCCATTCGTCTCGACCGGATGAGAGAGTTCCGAGAGAAGTACCGAACGGGCTGCGATCTTTTATTGTTAGACGACATTCAATTCTTGGCGGGTAAGGAAAGAACGCAGGAAGAATTTTTCTACACGTTCAACTATCTGCACGAACTTCGAAAACAGATTGTGATCACCTCGGACCGCTATCCAAAAGAGATACAGGGCCTCGAGAATCGGCTCCAAACGCGTTTTGAGTGGGGATTGGTAGCAGACGTCCAGCCGCCTGAAGTAGAAACGCGTATTGCGATTTTAAAGAATAAAGCGGATGGGGAAGAGATCGAACTACCGGACGATGTCGCTTCTTACATCGCGACCAACGTTACCACGAACATCCGAGAGCTCGAAGGGTCGCTACACCGTCTCCAAGCTTATGCGACACTGACCGGGGTGAGCATCTCGCTCCAGTTGGCGCAAACGATTTTGAAAGATATCGCGCCCAAGATAAAGCACGAGCTGACTCCTGACGGAATTTTGAAACTAGTGGCATTGCACTTCAACGTTCGGACCACCGACATTAAATCGGACAAAAGGGTGAGAAAGCTCTCTTTCCCGCGCCAAATCTGCATGTACCTTCTTCGAAAGCATCTTTTGATGTCTTTTCCGGAAATCGGCCGATTTATGGGTGGAAAAGACCACACGACGGTTTTGCATGCCGTAACGAAAATTGCCGAGCTTCAACGACACGACGCGGAAGTTTTGACCTCCATTACCAGTATTGAAGGATTAATTCGTTAAAGATCAACCTTCGGATCAACCGCCCGATCAACCTTTCGATCAACCCAAAATCAACGTAGATTTTTCGATCAACCTTGGCTTAAAAAAGGGCTCTTTTTTGGTCAAAAAAAGGGGGAGTAGAACACTGCGTTATTTCGTTAGAAATTTTCCAACTTTTTGTTGCCGCTGTGCATAATTTTTAACAAATGGATCGCTGCGCATTAGAAGCGATGTGTCTGCCGCAGCGATCCCACTGCAGCGATCCTAACGCGTATTGCTGGGATCGCTGAGTCGCAATTTTTCGACGTAGAAAAGGTTTACTTAGTAACCACCATAGGTGACACTACCATAGGTCGAAAGCAGCAATAGGCAAAGCAATCGCTCGACGACAAGATCGAAAGGTGGGAAGAAGAAGGGCGAGAAACGTGATTGTTGATAACTTTGTTAACAACGTTGTTAATTGTTTGTTAATTCAGTGTTGATAACTTGTTGATAACTCGTTATCCACAGTTTTGATTTTTCATCCACAACGTTATCCACAGGGTTATCCACAGGATCATCGTAAATGAAATTAAAGATTTAACTGAGTTGTTAACATTTCAACAGTGCAAATTACTACTACTATAAGATCTATATGTTATTACTAAAACAAAGAAAGACTTTAAGACTTCGTGTCAGTCCGGGGGAGTTATGAAGCTTACGATTTCTAAATCGCAAATGTTGTTAGGACTCCAGCGTGTGCAGAATGTGGTTGAGCGAAGAACCACAATGCCCATTCTTTCTAACGCCCTTTTAAAAACTGAACCCAACGGACTCTCACTTTCTGCCACCGATTTGGAAGTAGGAATTCAGAGCATTTTGCCGGCCGAAGTTACGGACCATGGATCGATTACGGTTAAGGCCCGAAGTCTTTTAGACATCGTGCGCGAATTACCGGACACGGCCATTCAATTTCAGACCAAGGAAAATAGTCGGC
>JBBQIT010000049.1:0-12846 GCA_038325205.1 Bdellovibrionota bacterium | reverse complement strand
AAGGATACTTTGGAATTGCGCGACCAACTTCCTAAACCAGTACTTGAAGTCATCGAAAAAAACGAAAAGGCCGGGACGACAGATTCGAAAGAGTACCAAGACGCCTTCGGTGAGTTCATCAAAACCTTTGTCTGCCGAATGAACCCCATCCCGAAAGTCGTTGCCGACACTTTTGGAAACATGAACTTAGACATTTATAAAACGATGTGGGGACCTAGCGAGTGGTATGTGGTGGGAAACCTAAAAGAGTATGAGCGTGTCGAGAAGCTTTCGCAGATTTCGGCGCCTACTCTTATCCTGGGCGGCAAATATGACCAGGCAAGACCACACACTTTAGAACTCTACATCAGTAAATTTCCCAAGGCTGAAAAGTTTGTCTTTAGTAAAAGCTCCCATCTAGGAATGTGGGAGGAAGAGACTCTTTACACGAATACCCTTAAGGCCTACTTAAAAAAACAGGGCCTATAAAAAAATACCCGCCTACTCTGGGGCTTGGAAATCCAATGTTTAACCTCGACGATTGGCTTCTACTCGTCGGGTGATCTTCTCCGCCATCGCTTCGGGCGAGCCCATCACAGCTCGATGAAGGGCATCGCTTATCACCTTTGCCCGAATACGAACTTCCGTCCCACCGTCTACCGGGCGGAGCTGGCCGGTTGCGGTTCCCAACATTCCCCTGGCGGCCTGGTAACGAACGTTACCATCGGAATCAACGTCGCCTTCGACAAGAATAGACTTCACACAAGTAGGGCCAGGGATATTCATCAGTCCCGCTGGGCCAAGTTGGTTCATTGCGTTTCTGACTTCCTCAGGCGAGCCCGGCACAAAAAAGCTATCATCGATGGCAAAGGACACAGAGGAAGTCCCGAAAAGGGTGATTGCGATTAATGTCATTTTAAATGCGGACACGAATTCACTCCTAACATTATTTCCCCCAGTGAGTCCACTTTGCCTTTCGCAAACGAGCCCCTCGTAAGAAAGACCTAGTCCCAGTCCCTTTGGAGAACTTAGGCAGCGCTAATTATTACGTACGCGATCGCAGACTTCGAATACGCGGGCTAACATAAATTTGGTTTTTGTGAGCTCCTTTGCTCTTCCTTTCCGCGTGGGTTGTTGGAGACCTTCTGGGGGAAGTGCTCCTCAATCTAACTGGAGAAAGGAAGTCCAATGTCATACTTCAAACAAATGCTCTTGCTCGCTCTTTTAGTGGGGCGTGCTTCGATGGCTGCACCAGGATGCGATGCCATGTTCAACGACTTGCGGGGTTGGTTAAACCAAAGTTCCCAAAATAGGGTCTCTATGGAACTTACCATCCACCAGTCGAATTCAACGGTGAGTTACTTCGGTTCTCGCGTATTGAACCACGACGGAGTCGGAAACGGCGAGTACTACAAGGTAACCGGGACCCAGCTTTTCAACGACAGAGTAAGTGGGGGACAGCCGTTTAACTTTCTAGCGGCAGATAACCTAACGATCTTTGTAGTCCCTGCGGGAGCCCAGTTTGATCTTATCCTAAGCTCTTGGGGAGATGTGAGGATGGATTACCCGGCTACTATGTGCACCGGAAACGAGTTGGTCGCTATCTCCAACAGCGCTGTCGCAACAATGAGCTTTACCAAAACAAATCCCATTCAGTAGCAGGCAACTCTAGAGCCCACTTACCGTCTCCTTGGCGAACGGTAAGTGGGTAACTGGCTCTTAGTCTCTAGTTATGCTAGATCCCCCTCATTAGAAAACAAGGAGTTGCCATGCGGTTTCCGACGACGTTCGCTCTTATTCTTTTTGTATTCAGCAGCTTAGGCCAAGCGGAGGAAAGCAATCTTCCTAAACAGTATCTTCGACCTAAGGGAGCCACCGCGATAATCGTCGATAAAACCAATGAAACCCACCGGGCCGATGCCGGTATGGTCCACTTCCTTCCGACCGACTCCAATCACATCATTGCAGTGTATGGAAAAGGAGAGATTATTCGTTGGAACGTAGCCGAGAAGAAAATAGTCTGGCGCAAAAAGGTATTTGAAAAATCTCTTCAGGGACTTGAAGTTACCTCGGATGGAAATTTCGTTCTCGTAACCGTGGACAGAGGAATGTTCAAAGTACTGAACACTTCTGACGGCGAAACCGTCAAATCGGAAGAGCTTGTTGAAGGTCCCGATGGGATCATTATTAATATGGCCGCTAAAGCGCCAGTTATCGCCTATAACAAAGGAAAAAGATTACTCGATTTAAACTGGAGATTCTATTCGACTACGAATGGATTTGAGTTCGGAGATCGTGGCGAAGCGGGAAAAAAAGATAGCAGTATGGTGCGAGGTAACGCCGTAAGCTGGGACGGAAAACTGGTCGCGATGTCCAATGGCTATGTCGAAGATAAGTCATACAAGAATTACTCGCTCGATGTTTATAGCACCGAAACGAATGACATAATTTCAAGCTACGTTCGTCGTGGAGAAATACGCCAGTTGGCTTTTTCCCCGGATGCGAAAACCATCCTCTTCTCGGGAGGTATTGGGGATCCCAAGGTCTACCTTTACAACTTTGAATCCAAAAAGGAATCTGTCCTGTTCTCGGATTTTGTAATGCTTAATCAGCTGCAATTCTCGGCGGACGGTAACTTGGTATTTTGTCTCGCCGGCTTGACCGCCCTTGAGGTCGGAAAACCAGTTGCCTATGTTCGCGTAGCGAATCCCAAGACAGGAAAGCTTATCGCCGTTATTGCGCCTGCAGTCCTCGACCCTAATCCCAATGGAAATGCTATGCCCAGCGGAATTTCTATAAGTTCCGATGGGAAAAAGATGGCGCTTTCGTTTTCTGACGATGCAGAGGCTGGCGAGATTTTAGCTGGATTGCCTGATTTTGTGGTTTTCGACATGCCCGAGATTGCTCTGGAATAGTTCCAATTCCAAGTGTTGAGCATCCTAAGAAGAAGGTGTTAACCTCTTCGGATGAAATTAAGCCCAAAAAAAGCTTTTCTGGTGCGCAGCTCGTTAACCCAATGGCGTGAGTCGGGCCTCCTCACTGAGGCACAAGCCAAAACGCTCAATGATGATATCCAAATCATCCCGTTCGACTGGCGAAGACTAGCTAAGTATTCGATGTGGGCCTCTTTAGTCTGCATCGTCACAGCGATCGGATCTATCCTTGCCGATAGAGCGTTGCTCGAACTCCTCGAGACAATCTTCAACGCCCCTTACCTCGCCAAGTGCGGAGCCCTCGCTCTTTTAGCTGCCGGCCTTTACTGGTGGGGAGTCACTCGAAAACTCAAGTACCCCAAGAAAGTTTACAGTAACGAAGCTTTGCTATTTCTCGGAGTTCTTGCCACCGCAGGATCGGTGTATTCGTTGGGAAGAGCGTTCGATACGGGGAGCGGACATTTTTCAATCCTTCTCTTCGTCTCCTTTGTGATCTACGGACTGTTAGGCCTCTCCTTCAAATCCAATTTAATCTGGATATTTGCTTTGGCCTCGTTAGGCAGCTGGTTCGGTACTGAGACAGGCTATGCTTCCGGATGGGGAGCCTATTACCTCGGGATGAACTACCCCCTTCGCTTTATTCTTTTTGGGGGCGTTCTTGTGGGAGGTACTTTTGCGCTCCAAAACCTGGCATGGTTTAAGTCTTTTTTTCGGGCCACTCTTGCGATGGGAATGCTCTACCTCTTCATAGCGCTTTGGATCCTATCTATCTTTGGAAATTATGGCGATATGTACTCCTGGCATGCCGTAAAGCAGATCGAGCTCTTTCACTGGTGTCTGCTTTTTGGAATTGCGGCCGGTGCTGCTATCTACCACGGGTTGAAATTTGAGAACGGGATGACCAAAGGGTTTGGCATCACCTTTCTGTTTCTCAACCTATACACCCGATTCTTCGAGTATTTCTGGAATGGAATACACAAAGCAATCTTCTTTACGATATTAGGCGCCAGCTTCTGGTATCTGGGTTCCAAAGCCGAGAAGATTTGGAATTTGGGTAACGATAAATAAGGCTAGTGATTGCCGTCGGCGTCGCCCATCATTCGAAGGACGATCTTTATCGTCGGCATATCAACTCCGGCACTTCTCATTAACGAAGTAGCCTTGTCTGGATCATCGCTATCGACCGCTTCGAAAAACGAATCGATCTTCCCAATGGCAGCCAACTTTTCGAGAACTAAAGTTCCTTCAAAGTCGCTTTCATCCATTACCAGTGCCCTTTTTTAAAGAAAGCTAACGGATTTGTTCCCGTCCGTAGATACATGCTGTCTTTATTGAGACGCACCAGCATGTTGCGGCCACCATCGTAAAGGTCAACATAGCCGGGAGTCCAGCCGATCTGGTTAAAACGCCACGTAGGACTCGTAGCCCCTGAGAGGTATTCCACCCAACCGCACGCGTGTTGTTTGGTAAGAGCCCCAGTGTACGTGTTGTTTTGATCGTAATGCGAAAACTGCGTGCGCGTATCAAAGGTTCCCTTTTGATAGAACGTGAAGGCAGTCGCGCCTTTGGGCTTTAAGTACATGCCGTCGTAGGTCAACTGCATCGTCATGCCGCGACTGGCATCAAAAAGAGTAAGCGTATTGAGCTGATTCGTTACGACTTTAAAATGCCAATAGATTTTGCAGTCAACCGTCTCGATATAGTCATGGCTCGCAAAATCGTAAAGTACGTAATGATTGAAGTAGTTGCTGTTCTGCCAATAGAAATGGCTTGGTACTGGAGGATCGGAAAAAGCCGAACCGGTCACGAAAACGAAACTCAATGCTAATAGCCAAAATTTTAATTTACTCATGGTAGCCCCCTTGCTTCTGTACGCGTAAAAATCCGCGAAAGTAGCTCAATAAACCCACCGGAATAGTACTAAGGGTAAGGGCATTGGAAAAGAAGCAATTAAATCGCGATGCGTCGTCGACCGTGCGAGCGATTTATCAGGTCACAAGCCCAAGTCTATCTATGCTGGCGAGATGACTATTGGGGTGCGCTCGCGCCTTCGCAGCACTTCTTATATTTTTTACCGCTTCCGCACGGACAAGAATCGTTACGACCGACCTTAGCTTTTTCACGAACGACGGGCGCTGTTTTCGTAGGCGGGTGATGATGCCCTTCGCCTTCTTTGTGCTCGTGAGCTTCTCCATCTACAAAGAGCCATTCTCCGTCTTTGCCTTTTTTGAATTGAGAAACTTCGTGGTGATCGACTCCATTGCCCTCTTTTTCATAAGTGGCGATGAATTCCACCATTCCCGAGGTATCCGAAGGACCACCCAGTTTGGTATCTACGATCTTTAACCCCTTCCACTTGGAAAGCTCAGCCCATTGCTTGGTCGCGACCGGATCAAAAGACTTTCGTTCCTCAGGAACCATTGTCTTTTTTATGTATTCAATATCGGCTTTGGTATAGGCGGTATAGCGACTTCGCATCAACTTTTCCGCCGTATCCGGAAGCGCTTTTCCCGTTAGATAGGGGCCACAGCACGTTTCAAAGGTGTTTTCCGTTCCACAAGGGCAGTTCATTTGGACTCCGTTTTTCACACTATTAGGGCAAAGGGTATGAAAATCAAGCCTGGAGGTATTTTTGGGGGGAGGCGTGACTAGTCTCGGGATGAAGCCAGAATATCGTAGGATTTGAGACGGTCTTCAAGATCCCAGAGTTCCGAGCAAATCATAATTTCATCCGCGTGAGTGAGTGCCACTACTTTTTTTAACATCTCAGGAATGCGTTTTCTCCCCCCAATGATCGAATAGCGAAAAGTAGACTCGATATGGTGTTTCTCCGCAGGACTCCAGATACCGTCCATCGATTCCACCGGCGGCTTTGACACGGTTCTATCGTTTCTAATGATCCCTAAAAATCGTTGGTAGAGTGTGGTCGCTAAAAATTGCGCCTTTTCATCCGTCTCGGCGGCGATCGCCTGAAGGCAAACTATCGAGTACGGGCTTTTCAAACTCTTGGAGGGAGTAAACGCCTGATGATAGATCGCAAGCGCTTGCAACATCATATCGGGAGCAAAGTGTCCCGCAAAAGCATAGGGAAGCCCTAGGGAGGCTGCTAATTGCGCACTATAAAGACTGGAACCCAAAATCCATAACGGGATATCAAGGCCGGCTCCAGGAATCGCGGTAACTTTTTGATTTGGTTTCGGTTCCGCAAAATAGTGTTGTAGCTCTTGCACTTGAACTCCGAAATCGGCTTCAATGCCCGCCTGCTCACGTCGAATCGCGCGCATGGTTTCCCGATCGGTTCCTGGCGCTCGCCCCAATCCCAAATCAATGCGGCCAGGGAATAAGGTTTCCAAAGTTCCAAACTGTTCGGCAATGACCAAGGGTGAATGATTGGGAAGCATGATGCCGCCCGAGCCTACTCGAATAGTAGAAGTGTGATTCGCTACGTGGCAAAGAAGTACTGAGGTCGCGGCACTGGCTATCCCCGCTAAGTTATGAT
This sequence comes from Bdellovibrionota bacterium, assembly GCA_038325205.1. Taxonomy (GTDB): domain Bacteria; phylum Bdellovibrionota; class FAC87; order UBA2466; family UBA2466; genus JBBQIT01. The sequence goes on along the minus strand of JBBQIT010000049.1, from coordinate 6,435 downwards.
GCTCAGCCATCCAAAACCGTTCGTAACCCAATTTCTCCACGTGACGCGCGAGGGTCACCGTATTGGAAAACGAGTCAGCAATCGTTTTTCCTTCTCTTACGGAAGCTAGATCTAGGACGGAAAGAGGCAAGGGCTTATCCATCACCACAGAATGGGGCTAAAACGTATAAAGGCAAGGAGGCGGCTACTCTTGGGGATGGAATACCTTGTTCGCGGTCCAAATTCCGGCGGCACTTAGGGGGATCTCAAACCACCCCACATGTTCTATCGCGCTTATAAGGTCGGAGTCGAACTTGTTAGCTTTCTGCCGAAGGCAGATATTAAACAGACCAGCGTCGCTTGGTTTTAAGCCGGAGAGAGAATCCACATGAAGCTTAGCGCAGTTGGCTTCCTCCTTCACTGCGGCAAGGCTTCGGCCGTTGCGGATCATACGCCAATCTTCAAGTGTGACTCGTGAACTGCGCAAAATCGACAGAGTATCCAATGCCACCAGAAGCGTTTTTTCCGAGTATCGGGGCAGATTACCCAAAATGGGCTTCGTGTACGCGGGATCTCTATCGTAGCGCGCGCGCAAAAGAGCATAGGCATTTTCCATTTTGTCTTCCGAGCCGAAAAGCCCGATCATTTGGGCTGGGCTCACTTCGGCCTCAAGGAAGGGAAAGTAAGCCCTGGCGTCATCTTGGTAACCTAGCTTCTTAAACGCTCGAAAGACGGTTCGTAAATCATTGAGCGTTAAAGTCTCTGGATCGTAGAGTTCGTAGGCCGACTGGATGGCCGGGATGGTCTTTCGAGAATTAATCAGTTTTTCGAAGTCGATTACTTTTTCAACGCCTCGTTCAAGCTTTTCACCCTCATTGAATTCAACGAGGTACTGATTACCCAGCTGATTTCCTGTTCTCACGCCCATATCAGTTTCGAGCAGCGACGCTAGTTCTTTTTGGTTGGCGTGACCCGCAAATTGACCAAGAAAAAGTATCGCCTTCACTTTTCCTTCCGAGTTCCCCCTGATGGCACTTCGGGAGAGCCCGTAGGTCACCGCTATATTTAGAAAAGCAAATATCAGAAAGAGAATGTAGCTTGTTTTCGCGGCTCGCCCTGTCAACGCTATCTGGGAAACCCAACTCGCTGGCACAACCACACACAAACCAAAAATCCAAAGAATGAAAATGCCGAATGGCGATAGAAAGTAGCTCCGGGTGATATACATAAAAAGTGGGATGGCGACAATTCTAAGGACGGCGAGTGGATTTGCTTTAATCCAATCAGCCGTTGGCAATCTCTTAAACGAGAGTTGCTGGCGGTTATTCCCTGTTATTGGTGCGAAAAAAACGAGCCCAAAAAACATCACTATCGATACCAACATCGCATAGGCCTGGGGATCAGCCCCCTGAAAGGGAGCAAAGTGTCCAACGTTATGAAAAAAGTTTTGCCAAACTGCGAAAGTAATCCTCAAATGAGCTAGATCGCCGTTTATGAAATAACTAACCAGGCCAATGATCAAAAAATGGCAAAGCACTCCAACTATCGCTAACGTAAAATTTACTGCCCCAAGAAGCAGGATTATTTGACGCTTCGAAATGGGCACTCCCATCAGCCAACTAAAATTTCTTGGTAAAAGGATAAGCATTGATATGAGTATAAGGGTCGCTGTACCGAGCCCCGGTAGTCCGGCAAGCATTTTCGTAGGGAACAACTTATCGATAGTTAAAACGATAAGCGTAGAAGAAAAAACCCCAATGATAGCCCACTTCCCAATGACTCTGGCAAATAGACCGTACACCGTTATCCACGCTCTCATAAAGAACGACTCCTGGTGAAATAGATAAAGACCTCTTCGGCGGTGATCCCTCGATGATCCTTGAGCGTATCAGGAAGTTGGTATTGCGAAGCTTTACCAATCGGAGCGACGAAAGAGAGAGAGCCGTCGGAATTTAATCCAACTTCAAAGCATTCCGGATCTTGAAAAAAGGGATGATTGGTATCCTTTGCCTTACGAACTTTCACATAGGCAGTAGCCAACTCTTTCATCGCGACATTTAGCTTTATCATGCCGTCTTGCAGGAGCACCAGTCGATCGGCGTAGTTTTGTACTTCAGAAATAATATTCGTTGCGAGAAGGACTGTTCCGCCTTTACGCGTAAACTCTGCCAGATATCCCATAAAGAACGATCTCGCGTTCGCATCTAGCACTGAAGTGATTTCATCTAAAACTAAAACCTTCGGTTCAGAAGCGGCCGCTGCGGCGAAAGCTACATGCATCCGTTGTCCGCGTGATAGCGATCGAAAGTTACGGTCCAAGCCAATTCCCATTTGGGTTAACATTGAAGTGAAGCGTTCTTGATTCCAACGAGAGAAAGTTCGGCCGTAGTGTTTAAAGAAAACGCCTAAAGATGTGGGAAGGGCGTAATCGATCGATTCGGAAACATAGGCAACGTCCTCGTTGAAAGCGGCAGAATCCACTTTGATGTCTCGTCCCAATACACTGGCCTCACCACTCGTAGGATTCTCTTGCCGGACTATCAACCGAATTAGCGTGGATTTTCCGACACCATTCTTCCCAATCAGGGCACAGAACTGGCCTGGTTCAAGCGTTAGGGTGACGTCTTTCAGAACTTCGTTACCCATATAAGATTTTTTGATGTTTTCTAGTTTTATTGCGGCGTGGCTCATACTTAACGTATCGGCATTCGAGAGTAAAACCACTCCAGAAACAGGTCTAATCTGACGATAAAGAGACAAGCCTCTCTGGCTCAAATCTTCTCATCACTGGGTTAAGCTACATGCCGAAAAAGACATCGTCAGAATCTGAAGTTCAAGACTTTGAATTGACGCGACCGCTCTCTAAATCACGTTTCAAGACGGGGTTTGAGTGTCCGACAAAGCTCTTTTACGCAGGAAATAAAGACTACGGAAACGCTAAGAATGATGATGCTTTCTTGAAGGCGTTGGCCGCCGGTGGGTTCCAAGTAGGAGAGCTAGCGAAGCTCTACTTCCCAGGCGGTAAAGAGGTCGTACGACGCGCCTATTCGGCTGCTGTCGAAGAAACGAACGTACTGCTTTCCCAAACCGAAGCTACGGTTTATGAACCAGCCTTCCGCTTTGAGAACCTCTATATAAGAGCCGACATTGTCGTAAAAGAGGGCAAAACCCTCCATATGTATGAAGTGAAGTCCAAGAGCTGGTCCCCTTCGAATGACACGTTCTGGAAGCAGGACAAGAAAGGGCTCTTAAGCGATAACCTCGAATACCTATATGACGTGGCGTACCAATGGCATGTCGTCTCCAAGGCTTTCCCCAAAATGCACGTCATCCCCTACCTCTACATGGCGAACAAAGATGCCGTCGCTACGGTAGAAGGACTCAATCAAAAGTTTGTCCTGCATCAGAATAAAGATGGAAGTCATTACGCCAAGATCGATCCCACTCTCAGCCTAGATGCTTTGGGAGAAAAGATCTTGGTGGCCGTCGACGTCCGTGAAGAAGTTAAAGCAATCATCGAAGGCATGGATAGACCAGAATCGCGAGCAGAGCGCGGTGGAAAAAGTTTCGGCGAATGGGTGAGTGGGCTCGCTTCCGCGTACCTCGATCAGAAGAAGATTCCCCCCACCCTTTCTAGTGAATGCAAAGGTTGCGAGTTTCGAATCGAGTCCGCCGACTACCCAGGTCTGAAAAGCGGGTTTGATGAGTGTTGGAAGGAAGCTCTAAAGCTCTCTGACTTGGATTTGAAAAGGCCCAAAGTGTTTGAGCTTTGGAATTCGAGAAAAACAAACGAGCTTTTTGAAAAGAAAGTATATTTCCTAAGCGACCTCACTGAAGAGGACATCGCTCCAGCTACTGCGAAATCTTCGGATGAGCGTGGAATGAATGGCCTTGCTCGACAGTTAAAGCAGATAGAGATTTGTAAGACCAAGCAGCCCTACCCTTTTATCGACAGAGACGGAATCGACTTAGTCATGAGTGACTGGGTATATCCGCTCCACTTCATCGACTTTGAAACTTGTGCGGTAGCCATACCCTTCAATAAGGGTTTTCGTCCCTACGAACAAATAGCTTTTCAGTTCTCTCACCACACCGTGAGCCAAGAAGGCAAAGTAGAGCATCGAGGCCAGTGGATAAATCGAGAAAAAGGCAAGTTTCCCAATTTTGATTTTGTACGCGCTCTCAAAAAAGAGCTGATAATGGATGACGGGACTATCTTCCGTTATGCCGCGCACGAAAACACCGTCTTAAATCAGATTCATCGGCAGCTGCAAAACTCTCAAGAGATAGACCGAGATGAGCTCTGCGCTTTTATAGAATCGATCACCCATTCCTCAAAAGGGATAACTCCCAGCTGGAAGGGTCCTAGAGACATGGTTGATCTCTGCGACGTGGTGAAAAAATATTTTCTTCATCCGATGATGGGCGGATCTAACTCGATTAAAGCGGTACTGCCTGCAGTACTCACTTGTTCCAAAATACTAAAAGAGAAATACGGCAGACCGATCTATGGAAAGACCGGCGAAGTGAAAAGTTTAAATTTCGAAAATCGGATTTGGGTAAAGACCAATACCCGAGGACAAATCGAAGATCCGTATGCCACACTGCCTAAAGTGTACGGCGATACCGATCTTCAGGGTTTCGAAAAGTTCGTGGAACGTTTCGTGAAGGACGATGAGTTGCGCGAAGGCGGCGCCGCGATGATGGCCTACGCCAAGATGCAATTCATGGAAATGACGGAAGAGGAAAAGAAAAGAATTGAAGAAGCTCTTCTGCGTTACTGCGAACTCGATACGCTCGCCATGGTAATGCTCTACGAATACTTTAAGCATGGCTGATTAAGCCAACTCCACTATCTCCACCACATGCGGCCCACTGGCCGCGACTTCCCACTTAACGTCCAAGCCCTGCACTCGGAAAGCAAAACGCTTGCCTTGGGAGTGAGAAGCCTTCATTGGAAAAGTCTGTATCTGACTGGTGGGCCTGGGATCATGGGCGAGCATTTGAGTAATCAACGCTTTTACTGGGGCGACTTTAGGACTACGTAGTTCGGATTCAATCGCCTCGGAGAACGTGACTTCGTATTTCGGATTTTCTCGCAACACCCAGCCCGAGTTAGCCCCTTCCACTTTGTCGGCGTAAGGCAAATACGGTTTGATATCAAGTACCGCAGTTCCATCAAGGATATCGACTCCACTGAGGTGCAGTTCTATTCCTTTGTAGGCATCGTAATCAATCCGTTCAAGCTTCACCGCCGATAGCCCAATGGGATTTGGCCGGTAAGGAGATCGCGAGGCAAAGACACCCACGCCAGAGATTGGCTCTTCTCCTGGAGGATCTACGATGGGATGCCAGTCGCCTTGCTTATTCTTATCAAAGATGAAAATCACCCAAATATGGCTGAATTCCTCAAGCCGGCTTAGAGCCGCGTGGTATCTGGAATCTGCATTGAGCTTAAGAATTCCAGTGCCTTCACTCATCATCCCCGACTGTCTGGGGACCCCAAACTTCTCTTTAAAGACGGTATGAAGCACCCCTATGGGGGAAAAGAGATCATTCATTAGGCTCGTTTATTAACAGAGATCACTAAAAAGAAAAAGCCCGGCATTTGAGTGCCGGGCTTTTGCCAGAACTATAAAAAACTATTTACGAGTAGCGGCTACTTGGTTGACCGCGATGCTTTTGAAATTGCCGTCATTTGGACGAGTGAATTGTCCCAATTCAATAGTCATCGTGACTGGGGCAAACACTTGCGGGCAAATGCGCTCAGACGTATTTCCAAGAGCAATGTACAAAGAATCGTAATTTTTGCTGTAAGTAACCACGGTAACGAGTTCATCGCCCGTAGGCACTTCGCATTTATTACCGAACTGGGCAATGGCTTTAACTTGAGTGGAAGGAAAACCCTGCTCACCAACAGCTTGAGTTTGTACGCTCATGATCTGAACCGCACCAGCTTGACGAACATCACGGATCGAATCGACACTGGGAATAACAGGAAGACCGGGAACGCCCACTCGGATTACCCCAGCACTTGCTACAGAAGAGACCAAAACCAAAGCAGAAAATAAATACTTTTTCATAATACCCCCAACGAATAAATTTTCGCTGATGCCTTCATCAGCGCAACCGCGGAGATTGCAAGGAGGATGCCGAAAGTTTCGTGCCTGCGAAAGCGAAATGAAGTGGTTACGAATTGGGATTCGGTGCCAATTTCAACTGGCGGTGAAAGAGAAAAAGGGGAAACGCAAAGCCAAAGGCGATGACAAAACTCACAACAATATAAAGCCAAGCATGCTTAATTTTAACGCGACGTCGAGCCACCGTCAATAGGTGTGTAAATTCAGATCAAGCGGCGATCGCTTTTTCTCCCAGTTCCAACTCGATGACGGCCAATCCGTCCTCGAACTTTTTTCCTGCGTGAACGTCTGCGAGCAACTCCGGCGCGTTTAGCTT